>JBFHGV010000142.1:0-7278 GCA_041582955.1 Arenibacter sp. | reverse complement strand
TTACACCATTACGGGAACGGAAGGACAGACACTGGTGTTCAGTTATATTGGACAAAAGAGTATTTCGAAGGTAATTGGTGCATCGTCCACTATTGATGTTGTGATGGAGGAGGATGCCGAAGCATTGGAGGAAGTTGTGGTGACCGCTTTGGGTATTTCCCGGGATAAAAAATCCTTGGGATATGCTACGCAGGAGGTTCAAGGAGAGGAATTGAGCACGGTGAAGAGTGGTAACTTTGTAAATGCCCTTTCGGGAAAGGCTGCGGGTATACAGATTAGAAAGAACAATAATATGGGTGGTTCTACCAATGTGGTTATCAGGGGAAACGCCTCATTGACCGGGAGCAACCAAGCGCTTTTTGTTGTTGATGGTGTACCTATAAGCAATACAAATTCCAATTCAGAGTATCAGGGAGAGGCAAGTGGTAACTATTATGATTATGGTAATACTGCTTCTGATATAAACCCTGAGGATATTGAGTCGGTAAACGTACTTAAAGGGGCTGCTGCTTCCGCTCTTTATGGTTCCAGGGCTGCCAATGGGGTTATTATGATAACCACCAAAAAAGGTAAGGACGCTGCCGGAATAGGAATAACTGTTAATTCTGGGATAACGATTGGTTCAATAGACAAAAGTACCTTTGCCAAGTATCAAGATCAATACGGTGCTGGTTATGGGGCTTATTATGACGGACCTGGTGGTTTTTGGTATGAAGAAGATATTACGGGCGACGGCAATGATGATCAGGTGGTGGTGTATACGGAAGATGCTTCCTATGGTGCGCCCTTTGATTCCAATACATTGGTATACCAGTGGGATTCTTTTGACCCGGATTCGCCAAACTATAGAACGGCTACTCCTTGGGTGAATGCCAAAAACGGGCCAATAACTTTTTTTGAAACGCCTATTACAACCACCAATTCGGTTTCTTTTGCGAGATCTTATGAGGACGATGGATCGTTTAGATTGAATTATACTCGTTTTGACCAAAGTGGATTAATGCCGAACAGTTCCATTAAAAAGCATAATTTCTCAATGAGCGGTTCATTCAAGCTAACCGATCGTTTAACGGTGACCGGATATGCCAATTATATAAATACAAAGGCATTAGGTCGTAATTCTACGGGTTATAATGATAATATTATCAGTAATTTTAAGCAATGGTGGCAAACCAATGTGGATATAAAAGATCTGGAAGAAATTTATTTTGCAACCAAAAGAAATGTTACCTGGAATCCGGCAACCAGTGATGCCGGTTCGGCTCCTATTTTTTGGGATAACCCGTATTGGACCCGTTATGAGAATTACCAAAACGACGGCAGGAACCGATTCATTGGCAATGTATCCTTGGATTATGAGTTTACTGACTGGTTGAATTTTACCGCCAGGGTGGCTACTGACACCTATTCTGAATTGCAAGAGGAAAGAAGGGCCAATGGTAGTGTGCCAACAAGCTTTGGTATTCCTGATAGTGCAGGCAATAGGGGGAATGTGGACTCTGGTTACGGAAGAAGAAATCTAGATGTTACGGAGACCAATTACGATTTCTTTTTTAATTTTCAAAAAGACTTGTCCGATGACTTCAATCTAAAAGCAATTTTAGGAACCAATATTAGAAGGAATGATTTTCAATCTATTTATTCGGCTACCAGTGGCGGGCTGAGTGTTCCTAGGCTTTATTCGCTGCAAAACAGTACCGGTCCGCTTTCATTGCCTATTGAAAGGGATGAAAAAATTGGGGTAGATGGGGTTTATGCCAGTGCATCCTTGGGATATAAAAGTATGCTTTATCTAGATGCTACACTAAGAAGGGATCACTCTTCCACCTTGCCAGAGGACAATAGTACTTTTTATTATCCATCCATAGCAACCAGTTTTGTGTTTACCAATCTTTTAAATGCTGATTTTGTCACTTTTGGTAAACTGAGGGCCAACTATGCAGAAGTGGGTAATAGTGCGCCGTTCGACTTCCTTTATGACACCTATAATGTAAACATTCCTCCAGGGGCGCCCAGTACTTCTGTAGATAATCAAAAAAAGAATCCAGAATTAAAGCCTGAAAGAACGGAGAGCTTTGAGCTAGGATTGGAGATGAAATTTTTGCGCAACAGATTGAGTTTTGATTTGGCTTATTATCAAACCAATTCCGTTGATCAGATTTTTGGGGTACCTGTATCAAGGGCAACTGGTTTTGAGAAAAAAATTCTAAATGCAGGTGAAATTGAAAACAAGGGTATAGAACTTTCTATTTCTGGAAATCCAGTTAGAACGGAGGACTTTAATTGGACAGCAAGTGTTAACTGGACCAAAAACAAAAATGAGGTAGTATCATTGGAAGATGGAATACAAACACTACAGTTGGGAGATTTCCAAGGAGGGGTAACCATCAACGCTGAAGTTGGTAAGCCTTATGGCCTTATCTACGGAACAGACTATACATATTTAAATGGAGAGCGAGTGGTTGATCCCTCGGACGGGCAGTATATTAAAACCTCTACTTCAGATCAAACTATTGGAGATACCAACCCGGATTGGTTAATGGGTATATCCAATAAGTTCAACTACAAAAATTTCTCCTTGAGCTTTTTGATCGATATTCAACAAGGAGGAAGTATATTTTCGTTGGACCAATATTATGGTCGTGCAACGGGTCTATATGAGGAGACTGTATTTATAAATGACTTGGGCAACCCTGTTAGGAATACATTGGCCGATGGTGGTGGATTTATCAACCAAGGTGTAAATCCTGATGGTGCCACTAACACCACTAGGATAAGGGCAGATAGGTTTGGGGCCTTTGGATATAGAAGAGGTTTGCCAGATAAAGCATTCGTTTATGACGCTAGCTACGTGAAATTGCGTGAAGTGGCCCTTGTCTATAATTTGCCCAGTAAATTATTGGCCGATACCTTCTTGACCAATGCGAGTTTAAGTGTTATTGGTTCAAATCTATGGATAATAGACAAGAATATTCCACATGAAGACCCGGAAGGCGGACTGTCTGCGGGTAACCTACAAGGGTATTCTGTTGGATCGCTGCCCACTACAAGGGATTTTGGAGTCAATCTTAAATTACAATTCTAAAAAAAATAAATATGAAAAAACTAGCAATATTAATTACTGCGGTGATTTTTGCTTCTTGTTCCAGTGATTTGGAAAGCCTGAACGAGAATATCAAGGATCCATTGGCTGTGCCGGGTGAAAGTTTGTTTACCGGGGCTCAGAAAAACTTGGTGGACCAAGTGGTAGATCTAAATGTGAACAACAATAATACTAAACTTTGGGCTCAGTATTTACAGGAAACCACCTATACGGACGAAAGTAACTATGATCAGGTTACCAGAACCATTCCCGAAAAACATTGGAGTGTATTGTATAAGGATGTTTTAAAGGATTTGGATGAAGCTAAGAAGGTTATTGAGGCAACCACTTACAGCACCTCTGAACTGGAAGCTTTAAAGCCCAATAAGCTTGTTATTATTGAGATTTTGAATGTCTATGCCTATGCCCTTTTGGTGGAAACTTTTGGAGATGTACCATATACCGAGGCTTTGGATATAGATAATCTTCTTCCTGTTTACGATGATGGGGAAACAGTCTATAAGGACTTGGTGGCTAGGTTAACCACTGCAATAGGTGCTTTGGACGAGGATACGGAAAGTTTTGGCTCTGCCGATCGAATATATGGAGGTGATGTGGTAAAATGGAAAAAATTTGCTGCTTCCTTAAAATTGAGAATGGGCATACTTTTATCTGATGTTGATCCTGCCTTTGCTAAAAGTACCGTAGAGAGTGCCGTGGATACTGGGGTGTTTACCAGTAATGAGGATAATGCCTCGTATGAATATTTAGGTTCCGATCCCAATACCAATCCCATTCATGATAATTTGGTTTTAAGCGGAAGAAAAGATTTTGTTGCCGCAACAACCATTATAGATATTATGCAGCCCAGAAGTTATGAGTACTTGGAGGATTCCAATGAGGATGGGGAGATCAATGAAGATGATGATCGGAGCGTAGTACCAGGGTCTGTTACAGTTACCGATCCCAGGATGAAGTATTATTTTGCGCCCAACGTGGATGCAGACCCTACAGTGGAACAAGTAGTGTATTTTGGTGGGGAAATAGGAAATACAGCTAGTTACGCTTCACATACACATGTGTCAGCAGAAATTGAAGAGGCTACTTTTCCTGGAATACTCTTGGACTATGCCGAAGTACGTTTTTTATTGGCAGAAGCAAGAGCAAGATCATTTGAAGTTGGTGGTACGGCCAAAGCGCATTATGATGCCGCTATTACAGCTTCTATTCTAGACTGGGGAGGCACTGAAGCAGAAGCTACGGCATATTTGGCAGAACCTACAGTGGACTATGATTTGGCTTTATTGGCCAGTACCGCTGCCACACCTTGGAAAGAGGTTATTGGAACCCAAAAATGGATTGCACTCTTTAATAGGGGGTTAGAGGCATGGACCTCCATTAGATTATTGGATTATCCGCTTATGGCCACTCCAGTAGAGGCTGTCTCCGGTTTTCCAAATAGGTATACCTATCCAATTATAGAACAGTCCCTGAATGGGGATAATTATAGTTCGGCTGCCAGTGCTATTGGTGGGGATGAGGCAGAGACACAATTGTTCTGGGATTTAAACTAGAGCAAGGCTAATTTATTTAATCATGACCTGCAGGGCGACCTGCAGGTTTTTTTGTGGATTAAAAAAGAGATTACCGGGGTGTAGAGTGCTCTTCCATTAGTGGGATGCCTGATTATGGTAATTGTAGAAGCTTCAGGATCGAGGTCGTTTTTTAGTTTTTAAAACTTTCACATTTCATTAAGGACAAAAAAATTAACTTTGTCAACGTAAGATTGTAGCATGAGATATATAGTAACACTTTTAGTAGTGTTTTTTAGTCAAGCCATTAGTGCCCAAGATAATCCTATTCCCCCACCTAGGAATGAGGACGAGTCAGGGATGGATCGCAAAACTAAAAATTTGCCGCCTAAGAAGAATGGAGAGGCTGCCACCCAAGAGATTACCATTAAAGATTATAAGATTATTGGGTATGAGCGGGATACTACTTTTTTGGATACTACTATTTCCATACAGAAGGAATATAAATACAATTTTTTAAGAAGGGATGATTTTGAATTAATGCCTTTTGCCAATGTTGGGCAGCCCTATAATAAATTGGGGGTCAATTTTGATCAAAAGGATATGTATCCCAAAATTGGGGCTAGTGCAAAACATTTTAATTACATGGAGGCCCGGGATGTAAATTATTACAATGTGGCCACCCCCATGTCCGACCTAATGTTTAAAACTACCTTTGAGCAAGGACAACTTTTAGATGCTCTTCTGGCTTTTAACACCTCTCGAAGATTGAACTTTTCACTTGGCTATAAAGGGTTTAGGTCTCTGGGGAAATATCAATATAATGAAGCTGAGTCCGGAAACTTTAAACTAACCTCCAACTACCAGACCAAAGATGAGAGGTATAGTTTACGGGCCCATATTGCTGCTCAGAATATGGAGTCAGAGGAAAATGGCGGACTTGCCAATAAGGAGTTGCAATTTGAATCGGGGGATTCGGAATTTACGGATCGTTCCAGAATAGATGTCCTTTTCTCCGATGCTACTAACCGAGTATTGGGGAAGCGTTACTATTTGGATCATAGGTATGTCTTGTTTGGTAAAAAACGCGATACGGGCCTTACAAGAACAACCTCGTTGACCTTGGGACACGATTTTAGCTATGAGACCAAATATTACCAGTACAAGCAAAGTGGGCAAAACGATTATTTTGGGGATAGCTTTGAGACGCCAATTAGTGATAAATCCAGTCTAAAGACTACCTCTAATCAGTTGAGTGCGCAATTTGCCAATAAGACATTGGGCGTACTTACCGGTCATATAAATCACTATCACTATAATTATTACTTTAACTCGGTTCTGCAGACCGGTACCCAATTGATCCAAAGTCAATTGAGCGGTGAGGAGATTGCGGTGGGGGCCCAATATGTTAAGAAAATTGGAGGGTTTCAATTAAATGGATCGGCCCAGGCCAATATTTCAGGGGATTTAACCGGAAGTTTGTTGGATGCCTTTGCAAGTTATGATGTTAATATGAACAACAGGCTTAAGTTTTCCGTTCATTCTTCCTCGCGAATGCCGGATTTTAATTTTTTGTTATATCAAAGTGATTATCAAAATTATAATTGGCAGCATACAGATGACTTTAATAAGCAGAACAATATTGGTTTTCAGTTTAATCTGGAGTCTAGTGTCCTAGGTAATGTAATGGCCAAGTATACCTCTTTGGATAACTACACCTATTTTGCCTCCGATCCCAGCGCAACCATAGAGGAAGGAGGTGAGCAGGCATTTATTAAACCCTTTCAAGAGAGTAATACCATAGATCTGATTAAGGTTAAATATGCCAAGGAATTTAAATGGAAAGGTTTTGCGCTTAACAATACGGTTATGTACCAAAATGTTTCACAGACCAACGATGTGTTGCATGTTCCGGAATTGGTAACCAGGAATACCTTGTATTTTTCCAGCTTTGTATTTAAGAAGGCAATGTACCTGCAGACGGGGGTAACCTTCAAATATTTTACAGCATATAAGGCAGATGCCTATAATCCTGTCTTGGGGGAGTTTTATTCTCAATCCCAGGAAGAACTGGGTGGATTCCCGATGTTGGATTTCTTTATCAATGCCCGTGTACAGCAGACAAGGATATTTCTCAAGGCTGAGCACTTTAATTCTGCATTTACTGGAAACAACTTCTATTCGGCTCCCAACTACCCTTATAGGGATTTTGTGATACGATTTGGTTTGGTGTGGAATTTCTTTTCCTGATAGCACTTTTTTTTCAGTTTGTTTTTTGGGGTGAACTCTCTCTTCTAGCTTAGGCAAGGTTATGCATTGTTTCCCTCGCTCCGCAGAATGGATAAACCTATTGTTCTTTTAATCTAAGGGGTGATGGTTGTGTTATGGTGGTCTTTGGTTGTTGTGTCTTTGGTTTGCTGCTTATAAGTGGACAATTGTATACTGTATATAGGTAAAGTATTGTTCTTTGTTATTCCGAGTTATTCCGAAGTAATGGTTTGTTGAATGCTATTCTGTGTATGTTTTTCCAGCCTATTAGATTGTTGTAGTAAGGTAGTTGGTTGTGGAGTGCTTTTTTAAAGATTATAAGGTATTGTTTTTTAAGGGGTTGTGGTTGTGCTCAAAAAAAAAGCGAAAAAAGTTTCAAAAAACGCTTGTGGATTT
>JBFHGV010000141.1:0-7288 GCA_041582955.1 Arenibacter sp. | reverse complement strand
GGCAGTAATCCCCTTTATGGCATCTCCTATCCCTATGGAAGTATGGGTATAAGCTCCTGCATTTAGGACAATACCATCATAGCCATCAAAACCGCAGTCATGTAGTTTGTTAATTATTTCACCTTCTACATTGGATTGGTAATATTCCAATTGTACATCCTTAAACTTAAATTGAAGGTTGGCAAAATATTCCTCAAAAGTAGTCTTTCCGTATACCTCGGGCTCTCGTTTCCCCAAAAGGTTTAGGTTGGGTCCGTTGACAATTATAATCTTCATGCGATAAAAGTAATGAATTACAATTCATTAAAAAAGGGAAAATAATGCCATATAGAAGCATGATATAAGGCGAAAAAGTCATCTGCTGCCCTACCCTCTTATTTGAGCTAAAATTTAACAGCTCATAGACCACACAACCCTACACAAAAGGTTATATTTTTTTTGCCATATTTATGGTTGCAGCATGTCATGTTTTTTTATGGTGTTGATTCATAGTTGTATATTTACCCTATGAACTGGAAGCAAGCCCTTCAGGATTATCAACACTATCTAAAGCTGGAGCGGGGTCTCTCCCAAAACTCCATTAGCAGTTATGCTCTGGACATAAAAAAACTAATTGTGTTCATAGAAACCAACAATCTAAAGGAAAGCCCTTTAGACATAGACAGATCCAGTATTCAACGCTTTGTTTATGAACTTCCCAAAAAAGTTAACCCCAGATCCCAAGCCCGGATTATCTCTGGTTTAAAAAGTTTTTTTAATTATCTGCTTTTTGAGGATTACAGGAGGGACAACCCCATGGATTTAATAGAATCCCCCAAAATTGGTCGAAAACTGCCAGACACGCTATCGGAAGAGGAGATAAATACCCTAATTGGAGCTATTGACCTGTCCAAACCCGAAGGCGAACGCAACCGTGCCATATTGGAAACGCTTTATGGCTGTGGACTAAGGGTTAGCGAACTATTGGATTTACGGTTATCGGACCTTTATTTTGAGGAAGACTTTATAAAAGTAACCGGAAAGGGAAACAAACAGCGTTTAGTCCCCATTAGTGAAATCAACAAAAAGTATATAAACATTTACAGAAAGGAAAAGCGTGTGCATTTGCCTATTAAAAAGGGACATGAAGACATTCTTTTCTTAAACCGAAGGGGAGGAAAACTTACCCGAGCTATGATTTTCACTATTATAAAACAATTGGCAGCAGAAATAGGGCTCAATAAAAGTATAAGTCCACACACCTTTAGACATTCCTTTGCAACCCACCTATTACAAAATGGTGCAGACCTCAGGGCCATACAACAAATGTTGGGGCACGAAAGCATAACCACTACCGAGGTGTATATGCATATAGACAGAAAGCATTTGGCAGAGGTAATGACCACTTACCACCCCAGGAACAGTGCTATAACACCAAATTGACCATTGTCTACCTACTTAGGGGCTAATCTTTAAAGGCGCTGTAATTCCTATTAAAAGGTCTAATGATTAATCGGGCTTCCCTATCAAACCTTATGTAATTATACACCCAATTCACGAAAACTACCATGCGATTTCTGAATCCAATGAGGAAGAAGAGATGCACGAACATCCAGACAAACCACGCAAAAACACCCTGGAACTTAATATTCTTTAAATCTACCACGGCTTTATTTCTACCAATGGTGGCCATGCTGCCCTTATCTGTATATACAAACGGCCTCAGGGGGCGGTTTTCCAATAATCGGACCAGATTTTCGCCCAAGTTCCTTCCTTGTTGAATTGCTGGTTGCGCCATCATGGGATGCCCCCTGGGGGTATCCTCGGTCACCATACATGCCACATCCCCAACGGCAAATATATTATCGTGATTTATTACCTGATTAAACTCGTTTACCCTTATCCTATCTCCACCTACCAATATTTCCTTAGCATCCAAACCTCTGATGCCGGCTCCTTTAACACCAGCGGCCCAGACCAGGGTGGCCGTTTCAAAAGTAGCTTCGGTATCCGTAGTTACCGTTTTACCGTCATAACCGGTTACCCGTGTATTTTTCCAAATTTGCACTCCCAATCCCTCTAAAAAATCCTCGGCCTTTAAAGAAGCCTTTTCACTCATTTCCTTGAGGATACGGTCACCGGATTGTATAAGATGAATCTGCACCCTTCTCGTATCCAAGTCCGGATAGTCCTTGGGCAAGATTCCTTTTTTAATTTCTGCCAATGCCCCGGCCAACTCTACCCCAGTGGGTCCAGCCCCTACAATAACAAAATTCATAAGGGCATCCCGTTCGTGATACTGATCTGTTAAAAGGGCCTGCTCAAAATTCTCCAATATTAGACTGCGCAGATTTAAGGACTGGGGAATGGTTTTCATGGCCATGCTGTTGAGTTGAATCTCCCGGTTCCCATAATAGTTTGTCTCGGAACCTGTGGCCATCACCAAATAATCATATTCCAAATTGCCAATATTGGTCACTAAAGTGTTTACCTCCGTTTTTATTTCCTCCACCTGGGCCAACCTAAAGAAAAAATTAGGGAAATCCTTTAAAATTTTCCTAATGGGGTAGGCTATGGAATCGGGCTCCAGTCCCCCCGTGGAAACTTGGTACAAGAGCGGTTGAAAGGTATGGTAGTTGTGTTTATCCAGGAGTACTACCTGCACCTCCTGGTTATTTAATTTTTTAGCTAGCGATATACCCGCAAATCCACCGCCGATAATAACTATTCTTGGAAAACTGGTCTTAGGAATGTTCATATATACAAATATGGGTAAAATTAACCATTCGCATAATAATCATAAAACTCAATGTCAGATTTACTTCGTTTGGCACACCTCTTTTAAACCGCCCATTAAGTTAAAAATACATTCCCTTAAAAGTATGTGGTATATTTATAAAAGGCCAAATCATTAAATTTGATTTTTATATTGTAACAAAACTTCAATTGTGGCTACTAACCAACAACTAACTATTAGAACCGAGTGACCAAAGATTTGGAACATCAATTCGTAAGGGAATTAGAATGCAATCAGAATATTGTACATAAGATATGTACTTTGTATACCAGCGACCGGGATTCCCACAATGATTTGTTTCAGGAAATAACCATTCAGTTATGGAAAGCCTATCCAAAGTTTAGAGGTGATTCTAAATTTAGTACTTGGATGTACCGGGTAGCCTTGAATACGGCCATTACACTTTATAGAAAGTCAAAAAAAAGTGTCCCTACCCAAGACTATGAATCGGTTATTTTTAAAATAAAGGCTGATGAATATGATCCTACCCAAGAACAGCAACTTAAGTTAATGTACAATGCCATTAGGCAATTGGGGGATATAGACAAGGCTCTGATCTTTCTCTATTTGGAAAACAAGGATTACAAAGAAATAGCGGAAACATTAGGTATTTCTGAGGTAAATGCAAGAGTGAAGATGAACAGAATAAAAAATAGATTAAAAACAATATTAAATCCCTAGGTATAAGATGGATGAACTGGAATTATTAAAAAGGGATTGGCAGAAGAAGGGCAATGAACTGCCTCAGCTCTCCTATGACGAAATTTACAAGATGATTTGGAAAAAATCATCCTCCATTGTCAAATGGATTTTTCTCATTAGTATTATTGAGTTCCTGCTCCCCCACCTTTTGTACTTGCTACCTTCCATGAGCAAAAACATCGCAGTATGGAAAGACTTGGGCTTGGGCAATTTTCTCTTATTGTCCAATGTGGTCCAATATTCCGTGGTACTCTTCTTTATTTTCCAGTTTTATAAAAGATATAGGGAAATCTCCTCCCTGGACAATGCCAAACAACTGCTGACCAACATCTTAAAAACGAGAAAAACAGTGAAGCACTACGTAATTTTCTGTTTATCCTTAATTTTCATATCCTTTATGGTAATGGCGGTTGGCATCTATCTTAATGATGACCCAATGTTGGCAATGGGTTACAGCTACCAAGTAGAAAACATCAGTCCAGAAAAACTAAAGACCACTTTGATCGCCACAGTGGTTATCCTAGGGGTTGTGATAACGCTGGTTATGGGGTGTATTTACTTTTTGTTGTACGGAATTCTTCTTAAGAAACTAAAAAGGAATTACAACGAGCTAAAAGAAATGGATATTTAAACCCTAAATTTTCTCTTTTTGTTTTCCTCTTCGTAAGCCATTAGTTCACTTTTCGGAATAACCTTTAAAAAGGAAGGGTGTTGTTCTATGGCATATTCCAATTTTTCTATAATGGAATCAAACGACTCGTTCTCATAATCTATATCCAAGGGTTCCTTGATAACCATGGACTGCAATATCCCTTTCTTTTTTATCCGCAATCCCTTTTTGTCAAAAGAGCGACGAAAACCGTCTATGACCACAGGGACCACTACGGGCCTGTATTTTTTTATTATATGGGAGGTACCTTTTCGCAAGGGTTTCCAAGGTGTCGTAGTACCTTGTGGAAAGGTAATGACCCAACCATCCTTTAGCGCTGTGCCTATATTGGAGATATCGCTCATTTTAACCTGTCTCTTCACATCCTTGCCCTCGGACCTCCAGGTCCGCTCCACACTAATAGATCCTGCATAGGCCAAAACCTTGGTCAACAAGCTCTTTTTCATGGTCTCCGCTGCCGCCACATAATACATATTTAGTTTTGGCTGCCATATATACCCCAAGTTCTTTATAGAATCTTCCCTACCGCTCAAACTGGCGTTAAAAACATGGAACATGGCCACGACATCGGCAAAATAGGTTTGATGATTACTTACGAAAAGTACATTTTCCGGTGGCAGTTTTCTAATTATGTCCGAACCTTCTATTTCAATGGTATTAAAGCCCCGGTATCTTTTATGGGTAATTACGGCCAAAATACGTATAAGCCACTTTTTTAAAAACAAATTATGTCCAAACGGATTTTTCTTAAACAAGCCCATATTTTTTGGTTATTGTTCAAAATTACAAAATAAGTGCCTTATAACACTTGTCTAAACAATTCCTTAATTTCATTTAGCATCATAGCGGTAGCTCCCCAAACCGTATAACCATTTAATTTAAAGGCGGGTACCTCAACATTTTCGGCATATGAGGTAGATAAAATTTGATGAAATATTTTCCTGTCGTCCATAAAATCCGATAGCGGAACCTCAATAATAGCGGCTACTTCATCGGCTTGCATTAAAAATGGCCTTTCTTTTCTATACAGGCCCAAGTAGGGAGTTACCTCAAAATTACTGGGCGGAATATACACCTCGCTCAAGGAACGGACCACGGTAATATGATTGCTTACCGCCCCTACCTCCTCATAGGTTTCACGCAAGGCTGTATCCAACAGATCACTATCTGTTTTTTCCATTTTTCCACCTGGCAACGCTATTTGATTGCTATGTATCCCCTTATAGGTATTTCTCAGTATAAGCAATAGATTGGTATTATTGGCCAGCCCGGGATAAAATAGGGCCATTACGGCCGCAAGCCTAGGATTTTTTTTTACAATTTTGCCCGATTCCAATTCCTTGACCCTAAAGGCCGGGGCCATTTTGTAATGTGAAGACCTGCCCGGAAGTTCCAGATTGTCTATTTTTGAAATTCGTTTGGAAAAATCATCAAAATCCACAAACTCGATTTTTTTGTAATTTTCGGCAAATTAAATAAAAACAACCAACCTTATTAGGCAGAACAGTCTTTTAACAAAGGATTAAATTTTACAAAAGTACATGGCAATAAGAGAAATTTCATTTTTGGGACTATTTGTTTTATGTATACTGATGGGCTGCAAGGACCGGCCCACCACCAAAAACGATACCGAGACTGAGCATATAATGCAAGTAGATTCCGTAATCACCGATTCTGTTCCAAAACAACAGGAAGCCAAGGAAAAGGAAGAAGAGGCCTTTGAGCTGACCGAGGATAACGCCATTGAGTTTTTCTACAACTACAACAAAACCCTAAAAGAGAACAAGGTAAAATTAACTACAACATTTGGGGAAATTACCATTCAGTTATATGACAACGTTCCTTATCACAAAGCCAATTTTATATACCTCACCAGAATGGGGTATTTTAACAACACTTATTTTCACAGAGTGGTAAAGAATTTTATTATCCAAGGGGGGAATGCCGACAATTTGGAGACCGCAAAAAAAAGAAGCAAAATTGGGCGATACCTACTTCCGCCGGATACCAAAAAAGGATATAAGCACCATAGGGGCACCATATCCATGCCCAGTAGCGAAATAAACAATCCACATATGCTGGCCTCTCCTTACGAATTTTTTATTGTGGTTACCCATCCTGGGTCCTATCATTTGGACGGAAGCTATACCGCCTTTGGTAAGGTTATAGACGGCATGGACGTAGTGGACGAAATTAACCAACAACCTGTAGACAGCGGGGACTGGCCCTCACAAAACATCTATATTCTAAAGGCCGAGGTAGTAAAGTAAACCGTAGCACAACAAAAAGTATTGTTGATAGTCCTATTGCCTACTACATATACACCGGACATTACTACCGGCAAATAAAAACAGTTAAACCTATTGTCCAATAAAACCTTTAGTGGCAATTAGGCCCAATTCCTAAATTAGCAACAAGGCTTTAGTCCTATAGTCAGGACCAAACACCTTATAACTACCCTTACTACTTATTGGGTTCTGAGCCATAGATATTTGGAAGGGCAATCTTAAATTTAACGGCCAAAATTCGGATACCGATAATTATTAGAATGGCAGCAACATAGGCATAGGCATTGTCAATTGGCAATTTCCTAATTAGAAAATAACTTACCCCGCCAGCAATACAAGCGGTGGCATAGATCTCCTTTCTTCTAAAAATAACAGGAATCTCATTGCAGAGAATATCCCTGATAACCCCTCCAAAACAGGCTGTAATGGTACCCAGGGAAATACACATTATGGGCAAAAGGCCAATATTGAGACCTTTTTCAATGCCTACCATGGTGTATAATCCAATTCCTATGGTATCAAATAAAAATAAAGAAGTTCTAAGATACTTCAATTTATCCCTAAACACTATAGAGAAGATAACCGTGACAATAACGGTATAGATATAAAAGGGTTGTTGCATCCATAAGACCGGGGTATATCCTATCAACAAATCCCTAAGGGTACCCCCACCAACACCAGTAACAAAGGCAATAATGAATACCCCAAAAAGGTCCAGCTTCTTATCCATGGCTACCAAAACCCCTGAAATGGCGAAGGCAATGACTCCCAATATGTCGATTACAAAATAAAACATGAGCTATGATTTTTGGGTATAAAAATTATAATCTTTCAATACTGTTTCTATATACT
>JBFHGV010000140.1:0-7315 GCA_041582955.1 Arenibacter sp. | reverse complement strand
GCCAAGTATTAAAAAAACGGCGAGCGCAATGCCCAATGTTACATAAGGAGGTTCACAATGAACAACCTACTGGATATAGGCCATAAAATCAAATTAAGAAAATGAGAGGGACAACGAAAATAGCATTACTAACGCTTTGTCTATTATTTGGTTCCAAACCAATACTTGGACAGGAATTAAGTCACCCAAGGGTATATATTACAGACCAGGAAAAAGCAGCCTTTGTAAATTCGATAGAGGGGGTTGAATGGAAAAAAGAACTGGTCCATAAGAAAAAGGAAAGGCTTAAGAAGTACCTGGAATATTGGCGCAACGACCCCCAATGGCTGGCCTCCAGATTACAAATGAACTGGAAGACCAAACACAGCAAGGTTTTCCTAAAGGGAGGCGATTTTTCCCATTCGGAGGGTACTGCTCCGGTGCCAACCGTTAGATATTCCGGTACACGCGATTGGGCAACAGACTATATTAGGCCCAAGCTGGAAAATGTACGGCCCTATTTTGACGATTCCAGGGGGCTGTATTTACAACATAAGAAAACAGGAAAGATGGAATGGGTACACCCTTCCAAATCTGGCTTTATTATTGACAAAACCAATGAACAGATAATGGATCTTGTGGCCGATGCCGCCTTCTTGTATTGGCTCACAGGGGAAGAAGAGTATGCCGAATTTGCCGCACCCGTATTCTTCACCTATATGGAGGGCATGTATTATAGGGATGCCCCCATAGATCTGGAAAACTCCAACCAACAAAATATTTCGGGACTGGCCACATTTGAGGTTATTCATGAGGGAATTGTAGTCTCCCTGGTTACCGCCTACGATTTTCTGTACAACTACTTTAAGGAAAGCAATAAGAATCTGGAGACCTCCGTGGCCGTGTTTCAAAAATGGGGAGACCAAATTATAGAAAAAGGCATCCCGGACAATAACTGGAATCTTTTTCAGGCTAGGTTCCTTACCTATATAGGCCTTGTTCTGGAGGAAAATAGCAGTTATAAAAACGGCAAGGGACGGCAATATTTTCTAGACCATACCTTCAACATTTCCACCGACAGGCAAATAGCCATTAAGGAATCCCTTTTGGTCTATGATCAAGAAACAGCTATGTGGCCTGAATGTGCCTCCTATTCTGTTCATGTAATTACGACATTTTTAAAAATTTTCACCTTATTGGACCACGCCACCAACAACAATGAATTTTCCAATTATCCCATTGTGGAACAAGCCGCCCTGGCTTCTTTTCAATATCTATTTCCCAGCGGATATATGGTGGGCTTTGGAGATTCGCACCATAAAATCCTACCTCCCGAGAATTTTGAGCTTTTGGTGGCAAACTACAGAAAATACGGGAAAGCTGAAAAAGAGAAATTGATATCCGGCCTCTTGGCCAACATGATAAACCAAGGCCTGTATAACCGTAAGGCAAAGGGCTTCTTTGAATTGTTTTTTTATGTAGATACCATTGGGGAAGAGTCCTCGTCCCAAACTACGGCAAATACCGAAAAGCTCGGCTCTCCAACATTTTACGCACCCAATGTAAGTATGATAAACCAACGGATGGGAAAGGGCAAAAGTGCCGTAATGGTTTCCACGGTAGGCTCATTTGGCAACCATGCCCATGCCAATGGCATTTCCTTGGAGCTATATGCCAACAACTACGTGCTAGGTCCGGATATGGGACGGGGACCAAGCTACTGGCATCCAGAACACAGGGAATTCTATTCCCGTTTTCCCGCTCACAATACGGTAATAGTGGACGGCAAATCGGATTATGCCGCCATGCGGACCTACCATCCTTTTAAATTGGAAAATGTTTATCCTAAACCTGGCGATAGCCCCTCTTTTGATAAAGTTAGCTATACCAAGGTCTCCTTCGTAGAGCCCAAGACGGTTTCTGACCAGCAGCGCTTTACTGCTATTGTAAAATCCAAGGTACAACAACCCTATATTATAGATGTATTTAGATCTAAGAAACAAAAGGAAGATCAACAGCGGCACGAATATATTTACCACAATATAGGCCAGGCCTTAAATATATACGATGCCGATAACGCTCCTATGAATATGGCTCCTACTGGGGATTTATCCTCAAAGCACGGAGACCTAGTAGGCTATGATTACTTTACGGACAAACAGAAAACGGTCAGTTCTGCCGATATCAGGGCATTGTTTACCCTACAGAGTAAGGGAAAGCCTAATAATTTCATGAAACTATGGGTAAAAGGAAGCAAAAAACAAACCATCTATAAGGTAAATTCGCCCAAGTCCAATGCGCTGAGCGAAGGTACCGCTCCCGTAGAAGTGTTGGAAAAACCTACCCCTACCCTCATCCTGAGAAGGGATGAAGCGGCATGGACCAATCCCTTCGCGGTGGTCTTCAACCCTTATCTGGACGGCGAAACAAACCCCATAGAAAAGGTACACTTTTCATCCTTGGATAACTACCCTAACACTCAAATTATTGATGTATTGCTGAACGATAAAACCACAACGGACAGGACTGTACTCAATAGCTCGGAAAACGATTTGGCGGTACAAGGGGATTTTTATCAAAAAGGTTTGCTATCCATAGTACGAAAGACCAACAAGCAATCCGATCCCATATTTATGTTTTTGGCCGGAATGGAAAAATTTGAGTATCAAGGGTGGGATATTGTTTCATCCGGTGAACCGTTTAGCTTTTCCCTTGAAAAGACAGGCGCTGGATATATTATTTCCAATGATAATCCTTTAACCATAAACATGCCTTTGCCCAAAACAGGAAAGCAAGCAGCAATACAGTTATACCAAGATGGCAAGCTTATAGCCCGCAGAAAAGGAACAACAAATAGAAACAATATTGATCAAATTGTGTTTAAGCTTTCCAAAGCCTATGATAAGGCCATAATTGTATTTTGATATTGGGCTGCTCATAAGCGTCCCAACCGTTAGCTTCAAAATGCTTTTAAGCCCTGTAATGGTGAGGACAGAGGTATAGCACTAATTGTACGCTATCACAAAAGGGAGGCTATGTAGCTTTCCTAGAGGGCATTATTGTGTAAATAGGTCCTTAACCCCATTAAATAGGGCTAAAATGGCCATACAACTAATTAAATGACCCCATAAAGAATCATAATTTATACCCTTTGAATCATATTTTATGCCTTCTAAATTACAATCTGGGTAAACTTGTAGAGGAATATTTATTGGGTCGTAAACAATGTACATCTGGCCCCTAAACATGGAAAACTTTAAACAATTTAATCTACTGGGACCGGGTTCCCGGAAAAATAAAAAAGAAAACATATGAAATTAAATGGTCCTGCAGTACTGATCAGGAGCTATATATTAATAGCGTTAGTAGCTATTTCCTGCAACGGTAAAACAGCTGATAAACAATTGGTCATTGAGGTGAAAAACGAGCTCAATTTTTCCAGATCTGAAGTGGTTTCTTTATCTACCCAAAAATTGAAAAATTTTCTGGCGGACCAAAATAAGGAACACCTTAGAATACGTAAAGAAGGCACTACCAATTATCTTAGAACGCAATGGATAGATTACGACCAGGATGGGCATGACGAGGAACTATTGTTTCAGGCTGATGTAGCACCCAATTCGGTATCCAAATACCTTGTTTCCTTGGACAGCATCCAGCTGGTTCCAGAAAGCGAGGTAGTGGCCTACTCCCGTCTGGTACCGGAACGGACGGACGACTATACCTGGGAAAACGACAAAGTAGCTTTTAGAACCTACGGCCCCACGGGTCAAAAAGAAGCCTTGGAGGGCGTACCGGGCAGTACACTTTCCAGTGGTATAGATCTATGGCTAAAGCGCACGGAAAAGTCGGTTATAAACAAATGGTATTCAGAACATTTAAAAACACCGGGCTATTACCACATAGACCATGGGGAAGGCTATGACCCCTACCATGTGGGTGCTAGTAGGGGTACTGGTGGTATAGGGATATTTGAAAAGGACAGCCTTTATGTTTCCCAAAACTTTACAGACGCCAGAACCATTGCCGCTGGACCTTTACGTACCGTATTTGAGCTGGACTATGCTTCCTGGAGCGATTATGGCCTAAAGGAAACCAAAAGAATAACCTTGGATCTGGGCAGTAACTTTTCAAAATTCGAAATTATTTTTTCTTCGGAAAAGGAAGTGCCCAATATCGCAATAGGCATTACACTCCATAAAAACGAAGGGGAAGCCAAACTTAACGAGCAAGAGGGCTGGTTCCGGCATTGGGAAAAGATAGACGACGCCCATGTTGGGGAGGGGATTGTACTGGACCCTACCATAGTGGACACTGCAATTACCCGTAAAAGCGATATTGTGGATCAGAGCAATTTATTGGTGATCACCAAACCCAAGGGGCAGTTAACTTATTATGCAGGGTTTGCATGGGAAAAGAGCGGACAGGTTTCAAAGGTTGAGGGTTGGGATAAAATGCTCCAGGAACAGTCCAAGGTCATTGCCACTCCCTTAGAGGTACAAATTGGGGACCAACTAACCAAAACAAACTAAATGCCAACTGTCCCATAATTGGGCTTGTGCTCCCAATACAGGGCAATTATTATCAGTCTAACAAAAACTACTAACCGTTATATAATGACAAATAGATTATCATTAATAGCATCTTTAAGCCTGCTTACCTTGGTTGCTATTGGTTGTGGCTCCAAAAAGCCTCAAAAAAACAATTCCAAGGCCTTGGATATAAAGCAGCAGCTTGCCTATTGTGAGCGCCAAGCTACCAAAACCTTAGCCCTTATACCAAACGATTCTAAGAGCATCCCCAGAAATATTGCTCCCGAAGGTCAGGAATGGCGATTTGTAAACTATAAGGATTGGACCAGTGGATTTTGGCCTGGAACCTTATGGTATTTGTATGAAGGTAGCGGTGACAAAAAATGGATAGAGCCGGCCAATCGCTACAGTAGGTACCTAACTCCCCTTTCTGTTACCCCTGCACTGGACCATGATCTTGGTTTTCAGGTATACAACAGTTTTGGAAATGGATATAGGCTTACCGGAAATCCTGAATACAAAGAAATTATCTTAAAAACCGCAGACACCCTTGCCACGTTATTCAATTCAAATGTGGGCACCATTCTTTCTTGGCCGCGAGAGGTACCCAATATGGAATGGCCCCAGCACAACACCATTATAGACAACATGATAAATCTGGAACTTTTGTTCTGGGCTTCAAAGAACGGCGGGGACAAGTCACTATATGATATGGCGGTAAGCCATGCCGATGTCACCATGAAAAATCATTTTAGACCAGATTACACCTCCTACCATGCAGTGGTCTACGACCGGGAAACAGGAGAAAAAATTAAAGGGGTTACCCATCAAGGTTTTGCCGATGATAGCATGTGGGCCCGTGGTCAGGGTTGGGCCATTTATGGATATACCATGGTATACCGGGAAACAGGGGATACCAAGTATCTAGATCATGCACATAAGGTAGCAAAGGTGTACCTGGACCGCTTACCTGAAGATTTAATTCCCTACTGGGACTTTAACGCACCTAATATCCCCAATGAACCAAGGGATGCCTCGGCCGCGGCATTGGTGGCCTCGGCACTTATTGAACTTTCTACCTTTACCAATGATTCCAATCTCTCCAAAAATTATGTGGAGAAAGCCGAAAACATGCTAGCAGAACTATCGAAAAACTATCTCAGTAAGGATAAAAATTCGGCCTTTCTGTTACACTCCACAGGCCACAAACCGGCCGGAAGCGAAATTGACTATTCTATTAATTACGCGGATTATTATTATGTGGAAGCCCTTTTGCGATTAAAAAAGCTAAAATTGGGGATTCCATTTGAGAAGTCCCTTATAACCCTAAAAAAATAAACCAAACAAACCAGCAACCAATAATATGAACAACAAACTACTCTATACCTCATTTGTGGTGGCCATGGCCGGGTTTCTTTTTGGCTTTGACACCGTTGTCATTTCCGGTGCCGACCAACAATTACAGCAATTATGGAACACCTCAGACTTGTTCCATGGTACCTTTGTGATGTCCATGGCCCTTTGGGGAACCGTAATAGGAGCCATATTTGCACATATACCCTGTAATGGCATAGGCAGAAAAAACACCCTATTCTGGATCGGGGTGCTCTATTTTATCTCGGCATTGGGCTCTGGCCTTGCATCCGATCCCTATACCTTTTCATTCTTCCGTTTCTTGGGCGGATTGGGGGTAGGTGCCTCCACCGTGGCCGCACCTACCTATGTTTCGGAAATAGCCCCCGCCAAAAATAGAGGGAAATTGGTGGTCCTTTACCAATTTAACATAGTGCTGGGCATCTTAATAGCCTTTATCTCCAATTATTTGCTAAAGGATGTTGGTGCACAGCCATGGCGATGGATGGTAGGAATAGAGGCCCTGCCCGCCCTAATATATGTTATAGCCATAGGCAGTGTCCCCAAAAGCCCGCGCTGGCTGGTTGATAAAAAAGGGGATGTGGAAAAGGCGAGGAAAATTTACTTGGAACTCACCGGGACCGAAATGGATGAGGCGTTATGGAGCCCCTCCAAACCTACACAAACGCCACAAAAAACCCTCTTTGACAAAAAATACCGTTTCCCATTGTTCTTGGCCTTTCTGATCGCATTTTTCAATCAGCTATCGGGCATCAATGCATTTCTTTATTATGCCCCACGCATATTTGAATCTGCCGGACTGGAAGCCAGCGCATCCCTATTGAGCAGTATCGGTATCGGTATCACCAATTTATTGTTTACCCTTTTGGGATTATATCTCATTGACCGGCTCGGAAGAAAAACTTTGATGTATATAGGCTCCTTTGGCTACATTATCTCCTTGGTCTTGGTGGCCATGGCCTTTATATTGGATTGGGAGGGCATCATGGTTCCTGTATTTCTATTTTTGTTCATAGCCGCACACGCCATTGGACAAGGCTCCGTAATTTGGGTATTTATTTCAGAGATTTTTCCAACCCAGGTCAGGGCCCAAGGGCAGTCCTTTGGAAGTTCTACCCACTGGGTTCTGGCCGCTTTGATTACCCTGTTCATGCCAGTGGCCATGGCCGGACTCTCCAGTCCAGGATATGTATTTCTATTTTTTGCCGGCATGATGGTGCTGCAGTTGCTGTTCGTGATTTTTATGATGCCCGAAACCAAAGGCAAAACCCTGGAGGAACTACAAGAAAATATATTGAAATAACACCTAATAATAAACCTTAAAAAAATGAACACCTTAAAAAAATCTATAATGGCCATCCTAGCATGTATAGTGCTAATAAACACTGGCCATGCCCAAAACACTACCCAAACAAAGCAGTTATCCGATG
>JBFHGV010000139.1:0-7323 GCA_041582955.1 Arenibacter sp. | reverse complement strand
CGTAGTGAGCGATCAATCTGTAACCCTTACCCAGCGTACGCAACTGCTGACGGAAAATGCTATTATGGGGATGATCCTAGTCCTCATATTTCTTTCCCTGTTCCTAAATACCAGATTGGCTTTTTGGGTGGCATTTGGACTGCCTGTGGCATTTTTGGGGATGTTCGTATTTGCCGGATTCTTTGATGTAACCATCAATGTGTTGTCTCTTTTCGGGATGATTATTGTCATAGGTATTTTGGTAGATGATGGCATTGTGATTGCAGAAAATATCTATCAGAATTATGAGAAGGGAAAGCCTCCCATCCAAGCAGCGGTAGACGGGGTAATGGAAGTAATGCCTCCCATTATTTCGGCCATTATAACCACCATCCTGGCATTTTCCATATTTCTCTTCTTGGACAGTAGGATAGGTGAGTTTTTTGGAGAAGTTTCGGTAATCGTAATACTTACTTTAGTGGTGTCCTTGGTAGAGGCCTTAATTATTTTGCCTGCTCACCTGGCCCATTCCAAAGCGCTTCAGCCCTTGGATAAAAAACCTAAAACAGGGATTGCCGGGCTGTTTGCCAAATTAAGGGTCATTAATGAGTGGGGCGATAGCTTTATGAATTGGATGCGCGATAGGCTATATGGGCCCTTGTTGCGCTTTTCCCTGAAGTACAAAATTCTGATGTTTTCCGTTTTTGTGATGTTGTTATTACTGAGTTTCGGTTCCATCGGAGGGGGCATTATTAGAACTTCTTTTTTCCCCAGGGTAGCCAGTGACAGGGTGTCCGTAGACCTATTAATGCCTAACGGAACCCATGAAAGAGTGACCGATTCCATTATTAGCTTAATAGAGGAAAAGGCCAAGATAGTGGACCAAGAACTTACAGAGAAGTACTTAAAGGGTACGGGTAAGCAACTTTTTGAAAATATGATCAGGAAGGTTGGACCGGGTTCCTCTACGGCCTCACTGGATATTAACCTCTTGCCAGGTGAGGAGCGACCGGACGAAATACGGTCCGATTTAATTACAAATAGGTTGCAGGAGTTGGTAGGACCGGTTGTTGGGGTAGAAAGCCTTATTTATGGTTCTGGGGGTAATTTTGGGGGAAGTCCTATTTCTGTATCCTTATTGGGCAATAATATAGGGGAGTTAAAGGCTGCCAAGAAAGAACTTAAGACCATATTGGAAAATAATGCCCTGCTCAAGGATGTGGCAGACAATGATCCTGCCGGGATTAAGGAGATACGTTTGGAACTTAAAGAGAATGCCTATTTAATGGGGCTAGATCTTAGAAGTGTAATGAACCAGGTCAGGGCTGGGTTCTTTGGGTCCCAAGCCCAGCGTTTTCAACGGGGACAGGATGAAATACGTGTTTGGGTACGTTACGATAGAACGGACAGATCGTCTATAAATGATTTGGACGATATGAGGATCACTACCCCCAATGGCAGTAAGGTGCCCTTAAAAGAGATTGCGAGCTACGTAATAGAAAGAGGGGATGTGGCCATAAACCATTTGGAGGGTCAACGTGAAATCCAGGTCTCAGCAGATATTAAGGATGACAAGACCACTAGTGCTACTGATATTATGAATGAAATTCGGACGGTTATAATGCCAGAAATACATTCTAAATATCCTACGGTTACAGCCTCCTATGAAGGGCAGAATAGGGAAACCAATAAACTCTTCGGGTCCTTGAAATTTGTTGGTCTTTCTGTTTTAATGTTGATTTATATAACCATTGCTTTTACTTTTAGAAGCTTTAGTCAACCGCTAATGTTGATCGTATTGGTTCCGTTTAGTATTACGGCGGTATCATGGGGACATTGGATCCATGATTTTCCAATTAATGTGTTGTCTATGTTGGGTATTATTGCCCTAATCGGGATTATGGTAAACGATGGTCTGGTGCTCATTGGCAAGTTTAATGGTAACCTAAGAGAGGGGATGAAATTTGATGACGCCATATATGAGGCCGGTCGTTCCAGGTTTAGAGCCATATTTTTAACTTCAATAACAACTATTGCCGGATTGGCGCCATTGCTAATGGAGAAAAGTAGGCAGGCACAGTTTTTAAAGCCCATGGCTATTTCCATTGCGTATGGTATTGGATATGCAACCGTGCTGACCTTGCTGATGTTACCTCTATTCCTTGCATTTAGCAATAAAATAAAAGTAGCTGGCAAATGGTTGGCCACAGGAAAAGAAGTTACCAAGGAAGAGGTGGAAAGGGCTATAAAGGAACAGCTAGAAGAGCGCCATATGCAGGGCTTTGAAAGACATAAAAACAACGGGCATCCACAAGAAATTACAACTTTCGGGGACGATGAAAATGTAATGGCCAACAAATAGAAAGAAAAGAAGTAATGAGATATACCTATTTAATAGCCACTTTCTTATTTTCTGTATGTAGTGGTGCAAAGGCACAGGAAAAACTATTGTCCAAAGATGAAGCGGTTTCTTTGGCCTTGGAAAGCAATTTTGGAATTAAGGTGGCCATGAACCAGATGGCCATAGCCGAAAATAACAGTGGTATATTGAACTCAGGTTATTTGCCTAGTCTAAGGGGTACCGCCGGTGCTAATTATAACGAATTGAACAGTACTACTGAATATCCCGGGCAATTTGATTCTGAAGGGGCTCCCAGGCCAGATTTGGATATAAATGATGCGGAGTCCCAATCGTATAACGCTGGTCTAAGTTTAAACTATACCCTTTTTGATGGGTTTGGGAGACTTTATAATTATAAGCGCTTAAAGGAACAGTATCAGTTAACAGAACTACAGGCCAGGGAGACCATAGAGAATACTATTCTGCAGTTGTTTAGTGTATATTACGAAATTGCAAGACTTAGCGAGAATGAAAATGTATTGCGACAAGCCTTGCAGATTTCAAAGGACCGAATTAAAAGAGCGGAATATTCCTTTGAATATGGCCAGAACACAAAATTGGATATCTTAAATGCGCAAGTAGATGTTACCAATGACAGCATCAGTTTAATGAATGTACAGCAGAATTTGGCCAATGCCAAACGCGATTTAAATGTGGTGCTAGGCCAGAATTTAAATGGAACATATGTCGTAGATACATTGGTGTCCTTTATGCCCAGGTTGCAAATAGAGGAATATATAGCGCGTGCCAAGGAGTACAATGTTGCTATACTCCAAACAGAACGCAATTTAGCCATTAACGAGTACGATATAAAAGTGAACAGGTCTGGCTACCTTCCTAGTTTGGGACTTAGCGGATCATACGGTTGGAATTTAAATCAGAGTGCGGCTACCTCTTTTATACCGGGCCAAATAATACCTGGTAGCAATAGGAACAGCCTAAACTTTGCCTTAGGGGCCAGTCTTACCTGGAATTTGTTTGATGGGGGAGGAACCATGGTAAGGGTAAAGAATTCTAAAATAGCCTATGAAAACCAAGAGTTGTTAAAGGAGCAGGTGTCTCTTGAAGTGGATAGGGATATTTTAAATGCCCTGGGAATTTATGAAAATAGATTGCAGATATTTAAGATTCAGGAGCAGAATGTAATCACCAATCAGAATAATTTTGAGCGTTCCAAGGAACAATTCCAGTTGGGCAGAATTACGTCTATAGAATTTAGGCAGGCACAGATAAACCTCTTAAATGCACAGACCAATAAAAATTTGGCCAAGTATGACGCCAAATTGGCCGAACTGCAACTACTGCAATTAACAGGGCAACTATTGGATGTGGCATTTTAACGGCTTGTAATCCTGTTGTTTTTAAAACTTGGATATATCCAAGCGTCAATTCGTTGCTGTAGAAGATCACTAAATTATGTACGAGCACTTTTTTCAATGTCCTTATTGTTGGGAAGAAATATCCATGTTGTTAGATCCATCGGTATCCAAACAGACCTATGTTGAGGACTGTGAAGTGTGCTGTAATCCCATAGCTGTTACTCCTGTTTTTGGGAATGGTGAATTAATGTCGTTTGATGCCGTGGAAATTGGCCAATGACGTAGCAGCCTTAAAGGGTGTTTAAAAAAGCAACAGTCCAAAAATGTAGGTTTTTGGACTGTTGCTTTTAAGGTTGTTTCTTCTTATTTCTTAAAATCTCCGGCGTTTACCACCGTCCAGCTTTTATAGGGTTTAATGTATTTTTGGATAGCCTTGTTAACATCGCTTACTGTTAAACTCTTCACTTGTTCTTCAAGGGTTTTTTGGAAATCCATACTGCGATCGTAAAAGATATTGTTGTTTATCAGGTTTGCCAATTCGGCATCCTTGGCACGCGATACATTTTCTTCCTGTATCCAACCATTTACAGCGTCCTTTAACTCGTCTTGCGTTATGCCCTCCTTAATAAAGCGATCTATCTCTTCTTGGAAACCAAGTTGAACTTTGTCATAGTTTTCCGGAGCATAAATGGCATAAAGGTACATAGAGGAATTTTGGTCCTGAGCATCAAAATCTGCCCGGAATCCAGCCCCTGCGCCATAACTTACACCATCCTGTTGCCTTAACCTATCTGCTATCCTCGAATTCAAAAAACCACCACCTAAAATGGTGGCGCCAATGCTAAGGGCGGCATAGTCTTCATGATCTTGGCTTATTTTTATATTGAGGTTACCAAACGTCATCGCGTTTTTCTTGTCCGGGGTAAGTATGTCCTCATGAATATCCTGGGATGCCACATGCGGATTTTTTAATCGCTCGTAACGGTTTTTACTACGGTAGTTGGCAAATTCCTTTGTCATAAAACCTTTAACCTCTGTGGAGGGTAAATCCCCTATGCCAACCAAAATGGATCTGCCAAGGCCATAAAAGTTCTTGTGGAATTTTTTTAAGTCCTCAATGGTAACAGCTTTTATAGCGGCCTCCTCCTCTTCAACTGTCATGTTGTACAAGGGGTGTCCTTTTGGGTGTGAATTGTTTATGACAGACATTCTTTTTGTTGCCAAGAATTGTGGTTCGGTCTTATTGCTCTCCAAATAGGCCAGGGATTCTGTTTTTAATTTTTCCAATTCTGACGGATCAAAAGCGGGATTCTTTAACATTTCGGACATCAAGGTCAGGCTGGGCATTAAATTTTCCTCTGTTGATACTACTGTGGCATAGAGATTTCCATTACTGGCCCTAAAGGATATTGACGATTTTAATTTGCTTAGCTCGTCCTCTATCTGCTGCCTGGTTTTGGAAGTGGTGCCCTTGTTTAGCATACTTGCAGTGAATGAAGGAACCACCCCTTTATCGGTAAGCGATTTGGCGTTACCGTTCCTAGTGCTAAAACTTAACCTTACCGTTTTGCCCCTATTGCTTTTTTCAATAATACCAAATGCAATGCCGTTGGAGAGTTCTCCTGTTTCCAGTCTTGATGCAATGGCATCATAGCTAACATCAAAGGCCTCGCCAGTACCCATATCCTTCTTACCTGTATAGTTGGACACTAGGGCTTCCAGGTTTTGAGTGTGATCTATTTCCACTCTTTCGGGCTGTTTGGTTGGGTAAAACCTTCCTAAGGTCCTATTGGTGGTGATTAGGTATTTCTTTGCGGCTGTATTTACGTGTTCTAGGGTCATATTTTCAATTCTATCCCTTTGTATAAAAGCCAAGCGCCAATCGCCGGCACCAATGAATTCGCTCATATAAGTGCCCAGATAGGCAGAATTTCTAAATATTTGGTCTATTTGTTTTAAGAGGTTGGCCTTGGCACGATCTAGCTCTTCCTGAGTAATGGGTTGGTTTTTGATGGCGTCCAAGGTCTGTTTGAGAGTTTTCTCTGCCTCATCGGCATTTTTGTCCGAAGGCACATCTACATTGATATATAAAAACCCCGGTTCTTTTGTAAATGGGGAAAAGGACCAAATAGATGATGCCTTTTGGTTTTCTACCAGGGCTTTGTAAAGTCGGCCCGAAGGTTCGTCGGTCAAGGCGTTTTCCACAATGGCCATGGCAGCGTAATCCTCATGGGAGCCTGCAGGGGTATGGTACATGGCAGATACCAATTGTAGGTCGCCCACCCTACTTAGATGTACGGTCTTTTCTCCGTCTTGTGCGGGCTCTTTGGTATAGGAATCACTTAAGGGAGTGCTTGGTTTTTGCAGGACCCCAAATTTCTTTTCTATCAGGGCCAGGGTTTTGTCTTCATCAAACTTACCGGTAACCATTAAGACCGCATTGTCCGGTCTGTAGAATTTTTTGTAAAAGGCTTTGAGATTCCCTATTGGGACCCGTTCTATATCCGATCGGTTCCCAATAGTGGAATTGCCGTAGTTGTGCCAAATATATCCAGCACTGATTACTTTTTGCATGAGTACACGTGACGGATCGTTCTCGCCACTCTCAAACTCGTTACGAACCACACTAAATTCGGATTCCAGATCTTTTTTGGCGATATAGGAGTTTACCATGCGGTCTGCTTCCAGATCCAAGGCCCATTCCAGATTGTCGTCCGTGGCGTTAAAAGTTTCAAAATAGTTGGTTCTATCGTACCAGGTGGTACCATTGGGCCTGGCGCCATGGGAACTTAATTCTTTGGGGATGTTAGGGTGGTTTGGAGTACCCTTAAAGACCATGTGCTCCAGTAAATGGGCCATTCCTTTCTCCCCATAACCTTCATGTCTGGATCCTACCAAGTAGGTAATGTTTACCGTAATGGTCTGTGAGGAATTATCGGGAAACAAAAGTACTTTTAGCCCATTGTCCATTTTGTATTCCGTAATGCCTTCTACTGTGGTCACCTTATTTAGTTGTCCATAAGACAGACTAAAAGAAACAAGGCCGATCAATAAGACGGAGATGATATTTGTTTTCATGGTTGTGTAATTTTTGAGTGCTCAATAATACGAAATTATATGGCTGTTATTAGGGATAAAACCTTATAAATGTTAAGTTATTTGGTATAAAATTAACTTTGGGTTGCTAAGTTTAAATAATTAATAATATTTTTATGCGATCAACTAAAACTAATCTTTAAAATGCATAGCGTTACCTATAGATTTTCAAATCTATCTTTTTTTAACCTTTTCCTGTTTGTTTTTCTAATTGCTTTTCTTGAATCCTGTAAAACGGTGCAACCAATAGCTACGGTTCCCGAAGAAACGGTAGAGGCAACAGACACAGTCAAAGAATTTACAGAGAATATCCCGGCTACCGATATCACCTTTGATATGGTATTGATCCCCGAAGGGAGTTTTATGATGGGGAGTCCGGAATCCCAAGCCAATAGAAAAGCACATGAAGGGCCTGTTAAAAAGGTAGAACTGGATGCTTTTTATATGGGGAAATATGAACTGGGCTGGGAGGCTTTCGAGTTGTTTTTCAAGCAGAACAAAAATATGTTCCAGAACTTGGAAGCAGAT
>JBFHGV010000138.1:0-7334 GCA_041582955.1 Arenibacter sp. | reverse complement strand
GTTCTTATTAGACATTCTTCAAATTTTATGTAAATATCCTTAATAATCTTGATAATCTGTACCTCTAAACGGTAAAATTTAGTTTCTTCCCATTTCGGTGGGATAAAACAAATATACCGGATCACTTTGCCAATATTGCTTGGAACCAACATCCATAATCGTCAATGGCCCCCTAAAGGCCGCCCCTGTGTCCACATTCCAAATATTGGCCGCATTTTTTGGGGTTGTCCTTCCTATTCTGGTAACAGGCGTGTGCCCAATAAAAATCTCCTTGTAATGGGTTAGTCGCTGTGGGTATAATTCATCCTTTACCGAAAGGTTTGGATTTAGCGAAAGTGCCATTTCCCACAAGGTCCTGTCCCAATAATAAGTTTTGGTAAAATACTCATGCGACACTCCCCTTAAGTTAGTAAATCCTGCATGGATAAACAAGCGATTATCCTCATCTAAGAAATAATTCTCTAAATTATCATAAAATTCTATATGCGCCAATTTTATTTCTTCCCCCACTTTGGCATAAGACTGCAAGGTTGCGTTGCCCCCGTGTTGCAGCCAGAGTGGGTTGTGCTTCCCTTCTTTTAACCAATCGTTACAGAGCTCATCATGGTTCCCCCTAATAAAAGTACAACGATGGGTAGTTCTAAGTTCCAATAAAAAATTCACTGTATCAACAGCCTCACTCCAACCGTCTACATAATCTCCCAAAAATATCAGATGGTCATTTGGCGTGACTTTTGCCTTTTCCAATACCTGTTGAAGAGCTTTTAATCCGGAATGTAAATCTCCAATCACCAATTTTCTCATTCCGCAAAATTCGCAAATAACAGGAAAATAACCATGGTAAAAATAGAATTTTATAAAATGACCCACTTCTTATTGCCCAAATTTTGGATCGCTTGGACCTTAACAAAAAATTGACCATACCTAGCCCCCTTAAACAGAGATCTTTACAAAACGCAATATAAAAAAAGTAATATTTATTTGTTAACTTTTTTATGTTGATAAATCTTTATATACTTGATTATTAGTATTTTAGATGTATTTACTTGCAAACTTCTATGATATATATCATATTTTAAGTACCTCTTTTTTTAATACTTTTGCATCTTATTGCAGAAGCACATTAACTCAAAGAAACCACTATATGTCCACAGAAATTACCAGGGAATCCCAGAAAACATACACTCAGGACGAAGCTTTCAATGCTTCATTGAAATATTTTAAAGGAGATGATCTTGCGGCCAGGGTTTGGGTCAACAAATATGCCCTCAAAGATTCTGAAGGCAATATCTATGAGCTGACACCAGACGATATGCACAGGCGTATTGCAAAGGAAATTGCACGCGTAGAACAAAAATACCCCAATCCTTTAAGTGAGCAGGAAATTTTTGAACATATCCAAAACTTTAAATATATCGTACCCCAAGGCAGCCCAATGGCCGGCATAGGCAATCCATATCAAATTGCTTCCCTTTCCAACTGCTTTGTTATTGGCAATGACGGACTATCAGATTCCTATGGGGGACTCATGAAAATAGACCAAGAGCAGGTACAACTTATGAAGCGCCGAGGCGGTGTAGGCCACGATCTTTCCCATATTAGACCCAAAGGTTCGGCAGTAAAGAATTCGGCCCTCACCTCTACCGGATTGGTACCTTTTATGGAACGCTACTCTAACAGCACCCGTGAAGTGGCCCAAGATGGCAGGAGAGGCGCGCTAATGTTATCGGTATCCATAAACCATCCGGATGCGGAAGACTTTATTGACGCCAAAATGGAACAAGGAAAGGTTACCGGGGCCAATGTCTCGGTAAGGATAGATGATGAATTTATGTCCTCTGTTGAAAGTGGAGAACCCTATACCCAAAAATTCCCCACCCATAGTTCCAACCCCAAAGTGTCTAAAAATATAGATGCCAAAAAAATATGGGACAAAATAGTTCATAACGCATGGCAATCTGCCGAACCCGGTATTCTGTTTTGGGATACCATCATTAAGGAATCTGTCCCGGATTGCTATTCAGATTTAGGCTACAAGACCGTTTCTACAAACCCTTGCGGTGAAATCCCACTTTGCCCTTACGATTCCTGTAGATTGCTGGCCATTAATCTTTTCTCCTATGTAGAGCAGCCTTTTACCAACAAGGCCAGTTTTAATTTTGACCTATTCAAGAAACACATTGCTGTGGCCCAGCGCATCATGGACGACATTATTGACCTTGAATTGGAAAAAATAGATGTTATTCTGGAAAAGATAGAATCGGACCCGGAATTGGACGAAACCAAATCCGTAGAATACAACCTATGGAAGAATATAAAAGAAAAAGCTGACCAAGGACGCAGAACGGGGATAGGCATCACCGCCGAAGGGGATATGCTGGCAGCATTGGGTCTACGCTATGGCAGTGACGAGGCCAACAAATTTGCCATAGAAGTACATAAGACCATTGCCTTGGAAGCCTACCGCGCCTCTGTACATACCGCTAGGGATCGTGGTGCGTTTCAGATTTTTGATGCCGAAAGGGAAAAAAACAACCCCTTTATATTGCGACTAAAGGAAGCTGATGAGAAATTATACTACGAGATGCTGGAATACGGCCGTAGAAATATAGCCTTATTGACCATTGCACCTACTGGCACTACAAGCCTTATGACCCAAACTACTTCGGGTATTGAACCCGTATTCCTTCCTGTGTACAAGCGCCGCAGAAAAGTGAACCCTAACGATAAAGATGTACGGGTAGATTTCGTGGATGAAGTAGGAGACTCTTGGGAGGAATACATTGTTTTTCATCATAAATTTAAACAATGGATGTCTGTAAACGGTATAGACACCACCAAAAATTACAGTCAGGAAGAACTGGAAAAGATAGTACAACAATCCCCTTACTACAAAGCCACCTCCAACGATGTGGACTGGTTGCAAAAGGTGCGTTTACAAGGTGCTGTACAAAAATGGGTAGACCACAGTATAAGCGTCACTATTAACCTCCCCAATGATGTCTCCGAATCCCTGGTAGGGAAATTGTATTTGGAAGCGTGGAAAGCAGGCTGTAAAGGCGTCACCGTATACAGGGACGGTTCCAGGTCCGGGGTTTTGATCTCCAACGAAACAACAAACACCGAGAAAGAAGAATCCTTGACTCCTTTCCCCACCAAAAGGCCGCAAATTCTAGATGCTGATGTGGTGCGACTCCAAAATAATAAAGAAAAATGGATTGCCTTTATAGGCCTTATAGACGACCGCCCCTACGAGATTTTTACAGGTATGGCAGACGATGAAGACGGGATTCTAATTCCACGTTGGGTAAATAACGGACTCATTATAAAGAGCAAGAACGATGACGGTACTACCCGATATGACTTCCAGTACAAGAACAAGAGGGGTTATAAGACCACTATTGAGGGCTTATCACATAAATTTAATCCCGAATACTGGAATTACGCCAAATTAATTTCAAGTACGCTTAGGCATGGAATGGCCATAGAAAAGGTTGTAGACCTGATCAATAGCCTACAATTGGACAGTGAGTCTATCAATACTTGGAAGAATGGTGTAGCCAGGGCCTTAAAACGATATGTGGCCGACGGAACGGCAGCAAAGGGCCAAAAATGTGATTCCTGCAGCTCCAGCAATCTAATCTATCAGGAAGGCTGTCTTACCTGTAAGGATTGTGGCTCCTCAAAATGTGGATAAACACCCTTTTTGGAAGTTAAAAAAAATACATAGCACAGCTTTGCCCCTAATTAAACTAAATTAGGGGCACATTTATTTATTATAAATCCATATTTCTACTTAATTTACACATTAAAACAAACATAGGGGATGAAAAATGTTTTCTGCATTGGGGAATTATTAATAGATTTTGTAGCCGAAAAACAGGGCAACGACCTTTCCAAGGCCACCCATTTCAGCAAAAAAGCCGGTGGAGCCCCGGCCAATGTAGCCTCTGCCATTTCCAAACTGGGAGGCAGCAGTTATTTTATAGGCTGTGTAGGAAACGATCCATTTGGCACTTTCCTTATGGATACCTTGAAAAATTATCGGGTAGATGTAAGCCTGGCCCAGCGATCCAATACTTTTACCACCCTGGCTTTTGTTTCATTGGCCGAGGATGGGGAACGTGATTTTGTCTTTAGCCGCGGAGCGGATAAAGAATTAACCCATGACCCTAATCTAAAAAGCAGGTTTAAGGAACAGATTTTACATTTTGGTGCCGCCACATCCTTTCTCGGCGGCCAATTGGAAGAGACCTATTCCCGTTATTTCCAAGAAGCTATTTCGAGCGATAGTTTTGTTTCCTTCGACCCCAATTTCCGGACCGACCTCTGGAAGGGAACAGAGGACGTCTTTGTGCAAAAATGCCTACCTTTTATTAAAAATTCACATTTGTGCAAATTTAGCCTAGAGGAAGCCCAGCTACTTTCAGGCAAAGATAATATTGAAGAAGCCTGCACCTATTTACACGGCTTGGGCACAAAAATAATAACGGTAACCCTAGGCGGGGAAGGCACTTATGTGAGCAGCCCCACCAATAAAAAAATAATTCCAAGCATAAAGGTAAACCCTGTAGATACCACAGGTGCCGGCGATGCCTTTATTGGATGCCTTCTTAAACAAATCTCCCAAATTAAAAATATAGACACCCTATTTTCCGAGTCCGCCATATTGGAAAAAATGGTAGCACAGGCCAATAAGGCCGGAGCCATCACCACCATGAACTATGGGGCCATAGAATCCTTACCGGACCAGACACAACTAGACAACGCCTAGAGTTAAGGCCTAATTGTATTTCATTTTTCTTATAATGCGCAAGGACTCCTTAAGCGACTGATATATGGGATTGTTATACCTTTTCATCATTGGCTTTGCATTTTCCATGATTTCCTTGGAATCTTCAAAACCGTTGACATAACAAATTAAAAAGGTATCGGAAATAAGTTGCAGGTCCTCCTCTTCATGCGGAGCCAAAGGAATGCCTTTTTCTATTTTCTGGAGCAAGGCAATATTGGCATTGTATATATGGTGAAGATTCTTTTTATCATATTGGGGCGGCTCAAAAATTAAATCACTCTTAATGGTATAGGTGCCATTATCCATAAAGGTAATGACCACCTTTTCCAAGGGATAGTACTTTTGCCGATTGCTTAAGCCCAGCTGTACGTATTCTATAGTGGTAAAGGAATCTTCATCATAAGCTATGGTAATCTCATCAAATTCTGAATAAAACAGTTTAACCTGCTCATTAATGAGTTCTATATCCACCCGCGAATAATAGGTTTCTCCCTTCACCTTCTTTTGAATACCTGCCCAACACACTACAAATTGCTCTTTAAAGACCTTATAATGACTATTTAAATCCTTATGACGTTCATTAAGAAAGTCTACTACACCATCTAGGGTAAGCTCTATATTATTTTTAGCATGTTGTTCTATCCGTCCAACCGCCTCGGCATTGGTATCCTTTAATTCAATGCCATAAGCCTTGGGCATGCTTATACTTCCATCCCTAAAAAAAACAGCCCCTCCGTAATACTTCCAAATATTCTTTCGCAAGGAACACACCTTACCGCTCGATTTTATGGTGACCAAGCCAACCACCTTGCCTTGTGGCAAATTGGGAAAAGGGATATTTTCATAGGCAATCAAGGGCGGATTGTCCAAATAGGCATTTACCAGGTTTTGAATTTTGCTATCATCAAAAAAATCTACCCCCACAATCTTATTGTCTTCATCCTCTACCCCTATAACGATAAAGGAATTGTTGTAAGGATTACTATTTGCTAGAGCGCAAACATGCTTTAAGAATTTGGCCTTCCCTTCCTTCTGTCCAATATTGATAAAGCGCTTTTTGTCATAAAAACTATTTTCATCATTATGGGCCAGCAGGTTTTTTACAAGAAGGCGCTTATTGATCATTTTTGTTTATTCACTATAGTGGCACTGGCTTGTGCAGTTGGCAACACCAACAAATCGGCAATGTTTACATGGTATGGCCTAGTAACCACAAAATGGATAATATCTGCAATATCCTCGGGACGTAAAGGCTGATAGCCTTGATAGGTATCCGAAGCCTTCTCCGTATCGCCCTTGAATCGGACCTCACTAAATTCAGTCTCCACCAATCCCGGATTTACGGCACCTACACGAATGCCATATTTATTCAAGTCTATCCGCATTCCTTGGTTTATGGCATCTACAGCATACTTACTGGCACAATACACATTACCTTTTGGATACACTTCCTTACCGGCAATAGAGCCTATGTTTATGATATGCCCAAATTTATTCTCGATCATTTTAGGCATAATGGCCTTGGAAACGTACAACAGCCCCTTCACGTTGATATCCATCATAGCCTCCCAATCATCCAAAACCCCTTCCTCTATAGAATGCAGACCGTGGGCATTACCCGCATTATTGATCAAGATACTGATGTTGGCAAATTCTTCCGGAAGGGATTCAACGGCCTCAAACACCGCATTTTTGTCCTGTACATCAAATTCAAGAAAAAAAACCTTGGTATATCTGGAAAGCTCTTTTTTTAACGCCTCCAAACGATCCCTGCGCCTCCCACAGATAACCAAATTGATTTTATGTGTCGCAAAAAGTTTAGCCGTCTCCAAACCTATCCCACTGGTGGCACCGGTAATAAACGCTATTGGCTTGTCATTCATGGAAATACTCATAAATCTAAATTCTATATCCTATAATTATTAATACTATTGCCAGTCTCTCCACGGACAACGATCTCCCACCTACTTGTCCTATGGAACAAACCTACCTCTTAAAAAATTATGATCTTGACGATATTGGCATCAGCCATAGAGTCCTTATGCACAAAACATGCTGTAAGATATTAAGAATTACAAAAAAAATCCCTACATCTCCTTCATATTTCCTTTAGGCCTCCCAAACTGTATTTAAAAATGGTAAGGATCACATTCACACAATCTGGCCTGCTCAATAATTGAATTCACCAATAAAGCCACAACCTAAATGATCCTGAAACGCCCCAAAATAAATTTGGGACTTCCAATGCCCTATAAAGCCATGGCTACTACAAAACCAGAAAAGCAACTACTTTCTTATTCCAAGTACTGCCCCATAAAATAATTGTGAAATAAGATGTTTTATTTTTCATATGTTTGTGAAATTATGAATATTTCCCTTAAATAGTTCATAAAACTAAGGGCATTGCATAACTTTTAACCATACATTAACAGCCATTAACTAAATAAATTTTCAATTTGCATCCACTTTTTGGAGCAAACCACTTTAACAAAACAAAACAAAGGATTATATGGAAGAAAATACTTCGGTTGATATTAGC
>JBFHGV010000137.1:0-7339 GCA_041582955.1 Arenibacter sp. | reverse complement strand
TCAAATGGAGGTAAATTCTTCCCCAAAAGGGTCGGTCTATACTTTTATAGACGAGGAAATAGAAGAAGTATATAATTATGTAGAGGTGCCTCTTTTGTTAAAGTTGAACTTTGGTGCCAATAATTTAAATTATTATGGTCTCATTGGCGGTTTTGCGGCAGTTCCCTATAACATTAAAACAGTTAGCGGCGGCCAAGAAGAAAAAGGAGGAGGTTTAAGCGATGAAAATGGTTTTGATGGTTTGGATCTAGGCCTACATGTTGGAGCTGGCTTATCCTATAATATTGGTCCGGGAAGAATTTTAGGGGAGCTAAGGTATGCTACAGGTTTTGAAGGTCTTCCCGATGAATTCGTTGACCCAAAGGCACTACTTTTTTCCGTAGGCTATCTATTTACCTTTGGCAACAAATAAAAAAATTGGGGGCTAGGCTTGGTTTAAAAAAATTCATTGGATTTTTAAGAACCATAGAAAGGCCCCCAACCTATAGCAAAAGGATGTACCACCCCTATAATAAGATATCTAGGACTGTAAGCATATGATTATAATTGTCATATGATTAAGTTTATAAAACAAATCTAAGCTGGACTTTGTAAATAAACTGATCCGAAAATTGACAATATGCTAACTATTGCCTCCTTTATGCAATCTTCTCCTTTGCTATAACGCTTAGCGCCAATCTAATTTCGGAATATTCCAATTTTTCCTCAAAATATTCATAATAGGGCTTAAGGGCATCGGGGTCCTCTAGGGCCTTCTTTGCCTTGGCTACCTTGCCAATGGTTTCTTTGTCAACAAATTTATAAATGTCCACATCCTTGCCATCGGTATACAGTTTTGCCAAATGGGAATAGATCGTAGTGGGTTTTAGTTTTCGGGAACGGGCAATTTCCTCAATGCTTTTCCCACTTTTGTATAGGGTAAAGGTCTCCTCATAGGTGTGCGACTTCCTTTTTTTCTTGGCCTTCTCTTCTTGGAAGGCCTTTATTTCTTGAATAAAAAGGTCTCCATATACTTCCATTTTTCGCTGACCTACCCCATTTATTTGCATAAATTCCTCCTCACTGCTTGGGCGTTCAGCCTCCATTTCCTTAAGGGTTGCATCGTTAAAGACCAGATAGGCCGGAATATTTTCATCCAAGGAAATTTGGAATCGCAGACTGCGCAAACGCTCAAATAGGGTATTTTTCGCCTTCGGTTTCTTTGTTTTTTGTTCTTTTTGCAGGGCTATTCTGTCCTCTTTTTTCAGCGGTTTACTCAGCATTACCTTTGTATTGCCAAACAGTACTTCTTTGGAAAAGGAGGTAAGCTGTAACACATTATTTTTATGAAAGGCTATTTCACAAAAGCCCTGATTGATCAATTGAATGGCATAATGTTGCCAATCGTTCCAAGAGATATCCTTACCTATACCATAGGTTTTTATTTGCTGATAGTTTTTCTCCAAAACACGGGCGTTGTGGGCTCCGCGCAATACATCGATCACTGTACCGGTGGCTTCTGATTCCTTTAGGCGAGCTATGGTAGACAATATTTTTTGTGCGATAATGGTGCCGTCAAAAAACTGTGGCGGATTTTTGCACACATCGCAGTTCCCACAATCTTCCTGCAAAAATTCCCCAAAATAACTCAGCAATATTTTTCTTCTACAGGTTGATGCCTCGGAAAATTGCTTCATTCGCTCCAATTTGGCCAGCTGTACCTCTTCATTGGCCGCCCCAGATGCAAACCGCTGCAGCTGTATTACATCCCCATAACTGTGGAACAATAGGGCATGGGCAGGCAATCCGTCCCTACCAGACCTTCCTATTTCCTGATAATAGCCCTCTATATTTTTAGGCATATTATAATGTATCACCCATCGCACATTGGACTTGTCTATTCCCATTCCAAAGGCAATGGTAGCACAGACAATTTGGGTTTTATCGTATATAAAATCTTCTTGTACCTTATTGCGACTCTCAAAATCGAGTCCGGCATGGTAGGCTGCCGCTTTAATGCCATTGTCCTGGAACTTTTCTACCAAACTTTCGGTAGATTTTCTGCTCAAACAATAGATAATCCCTGATTCCCTAGGCCTTCGTTCTATGAAATCCAATATTTGGGAAACCCTATCATGGGCAGACCGCACCTCTAAGGCTATATTTTTTCTGTCAAAAGAACTTAGAAACTGCTTGGCAGCCGGAATGCGCAACTGCGCCATAATATCTTGCCTAGTGGCCTTGTCAGCCGTGGCCGTAAGGGCTATGACGGGCGTATTGGGCAGACTTGCCTTTAAAAATCCCAATTGCTGATAGGAAGGCCTAAAATCGTGCCCCCATGATGATATACAGTGGGCCTCATCTACGGCCATGCAACTGATATAATCTTCCTTTATGACCGGTGAGAGTCCCGCCAGACTTTCAGGAGCAACATACAACAGTTTTAATTCCCCTTTTGCCACATTGTCCAGAATATTTTGCTGTTCCTCGGCAGACTGACTGCTATTAAAAAAAGCTGCCGGTATACCATTGGCCTTTAATCCATCTACCTGGTCCTTCATTAAGGCTATTAAAGGAGAGATTACCAATGTGGTACCCTTGAACAGCAGGGCCGGTAATTGAAAACAAATAGATTTCCCCCCTCCCGTAGGCATAATCACCAAACAATCCTGCTTCTTTAATACTGCCGAAACAATAGCCTCTTGTTGATGCCTAAAGCTATCAAAACCAAAGTATTTTTTAAGAAACGGATATAGTTGGTCAACTGTTTGGGGCATGGTATCATGAATTGTATTCCAAGGCCGAAATTAATGATTATTAGCTTGCCATAACAACTTTCACCTACTTAAAATATCCACAACCCATACCGTATATTATGGCTTTAGACCGACTAAACTGTGGTTAAAAAATGTTACATTTAGTCCTTATAGTCTTTTAAAAATTTAACCCTTGGTAAAAATGAACTTTTTAAAAAATACCTTTTTCCTTTTTTACGGACTACTTTTCTTAAGTGCCGATTCCTATGCACAAGAAGCGTTTGCCCAACCACAATTGACCCACCCGGACTCTTGGTCCATTATTTTGGTCCCGGATACCCAGACTTATGTAAAATTTGAAAGAAACCAGGGCATTTTAGAAACCATGACCTCTTGGATCAGTGAAAATATAGACGCCCTAAATATAAAGATGGTCCTCTGTACAGGCGACCTGGTAGAGCAAAATGAACTGCTGGTACCGGACCAAAACAACGGTAATATGCCCAGCAGGGACCAATGGTTGGCCGTGTCGCACGCCTTTGAACGTTTGGATGGCAAGGTACCCTACATCTTGGCTGCCGGAAACCACGATTTTGGCTATAAGAACGTTGAAAATCGAAATTCTAATTACAATACCTATTTCCCTGTCCATAAAAATCTATTGAACGCCCAGGCCTTACGGGCCGCCGGAAAGAATATGGACGGACTGCCCTCTGTGGAGAATGCCGCCTATGAACTAATTTCTCCCCAAAACAGAAAATTTTTATTCCTTAATCTTGAATTCGCCCCAAGGAACAGTATTTTGGATTGGGCCAAGGAGGTAGTCTCCCAAGAATTATATGAGGACCATACGGTAGTGGTGCTTACCCATTCTTATTTAAACGCCCAAAATAAACACAAGGAAAAGGAAAACTATCCCATAGAAGATGCTAACTACGGCAAGGCCATTTGGGAAAAGCTGGTGGCCCCATCAAAAAATATTCAGTTGGTTTTCTCCGGTCATATAGGTTCTCCCAATGACTTTAAGGCACATACCGCCTTTAAGGTAGACAAGAATGCATCAGGAAAAAAAGTGACCCAAATAACATTTAATGCCCAGGCCATGGGTGGAGGATGGCATGGTAATGGGGGAGACGGTTGGTTGCGGATCATGGAATTCTTGCCCGATGGCAAAACAGTGATCCATAGGACATTTTCTCCCTATTTTGCGCTTTCGCCCAGTACACAGGAATTGGCCAATCAAAAAGATAGCTACAATAATTTTGAGATGCAATTGGATTGATTTTTTCGTTCAGCAAGATGGATAACCTACTAGGAAATAGGGGTTTTAGGGAACAAAAAGAGCCTTTTTTATACGATTTTTCTTGTTAATATATGCGAATAGTCGAATTTTACCGTTTTCTTAACATAAATTTAGAGCAAGCGATTATTTTAGCGCCTGCAAATAGTATTAAACCCCATATAAATGAGAAAATTAACTTATTCAGTTTTAGGTTTAGGAACGTTTTTATTTGTTTCCTGTAGCAATGATGCCCTAAACAATTTAAATGATGACAGTTTATCTGCGGAACAAGTAACAGCACAAATGCAGGTCAATAGTATTTCGGACGGACTGGACGAGCAGCTTTCACAATTATTGTTACAAGACAAATCAGGGTCTGGTAATAAAACAGAAGCAGAATGTGCCACCATCCAATTTGCAGAAGAAAGCATGACGGTTGTTTACAATCAATGCTTGGTGCATGGAAAAACCATTGATGGTACCTTGGTATTTTCCGGAAATAACGATGGTGACAACGGCAATTTTGAGGTAAGCTTCAGCGATTTCACCTTTAATGGTCACCTAATAAACGGAACCAAAACCATTGCTTTCGACTTTTCGGATGCCAATAGTCCCGTTTTTACGGTGAACACCAATGCCAATTTTGAAAATGAAGCCGGACAGGTAATAGTCTTTAAGGGAAGTAAGGAGATCACCTGGTTTATAGACCATATCAATGCCGAAGGAGCAGATTTTAACTGTACCGGTGCTTGGGATATTACCGTTGGCGCTACCACCTATGCCTTTACAACAACCAAACCACTTGGTGGTGATTTGGGATGCCCCTATATAACCAGTGGAGAATTGGAATTGGAAATGGACGGATTAACTGCATCATTGGACTTTGGTGCCGGCAGCTGTGACCAGAATGGAACCGTTACCTATCCCAATGGCGAAAGCGAAGAAATAAGCTGGTAAGTATTTTATATTATAAAAAAAATCCTCGATGAAGTTCATCGGGGATTTTTTTTTATCCGGCCATTAGTAGTCCATAAATAATAGCCATTATGGGTCTTTGATAGGAGGGGAGAGAAGGGGGGAGACTATCCCCGTGCCCCTCTAGATAAATAGTTGGGAGGTTTTCTTAAAATAAAAGTAAATCTTAACATCTTAAACTCCCATATAAAACGTATATATAGTAGAATAGTGTACTTCCCCCATAATACCTGCATGTTAATTTTGGTTTAAACTAATGTTAATGAGGTATTTACCTTACATAAAGTTAGATTTTTATCGTACCTTTTTAAAGCAGAACAAAAAGTAGCGCATATAAGAACATACCTAAAAAAAATCGTTGAACCTAAAAAGCTTGTCCTATGGAAACTACCCCAAAAATGAGTAGAAATTTAATTAACAGGCCTTCCAAAAGTGGATGTATCCAGAAATTGGAACGAACCAATAATGATTTGTCACAATTGGAAAGAAAATTGACCTCTTATGTATGTGAACCCAACACCTACACGCTGTTTATAAAATCTGAATCCTTACGACAAGCTTTGAGCAACTTAAAAAAAAGCAATGCTGAATTGATCAAGGCTTTAAAACGGGAAAAGGATTTAAAAATAGACCTCTTTGAAAGGACCATAGTTCAAATCCGTTCCTTCATGGAAATTCAAAAGTCCGTAGAGGAGTACAACAGTATGTTGAGGTATTAAGAGTTTCCTATATTATTTCCAATTATAACTATTTACCATAGTAGGAAGGGGCTGAAAGTAATTGGGATTTAGGAAAGAAAAGCGCTGGATAGATTTGTCCAGCGCTTTTTTTGGGGAACAATTAGTTTTTGGGTCGGTACAATTCCATTTTTCATCAATAAAAAAGGCCCTGGTCCCAATAGGTCCAGAGCCTTTGAAATATACGGGCTAGGCTAGCCTTAGTCTACATTGGCACCTACATTTCCTTGGGCTATAAGGGTACCCAGGTTTTCTGCGCTCAAATGAACATTTATATAACCATCTATATCCAATAGGGCATCGTAGTCCAGCGTTCCACCGGCATCCAGTTGCGTTACATTGGTGACACTAACACCTGTATCCCCTATAAGATTGGATAAACTAACTAGTATATCCCCGGGGGCATCGGCTACGGCACCGCTGTGTATATGTGCCGGATGAATTTCCCCTGCAGTGGTCCCTACCAGTTCCAAGGTTACCAGGGTCTCCTTATTGACACGTTCGGAAAAAGTAGCCGTACCAAAAATAGTGGCATCACTAACGGCAGCCAAATCATACGACACCTCATTTCCGGTAAGCTCGTTTTGTCCTATATCGCCTTGTGCGACCAAGACATCCAGTTCGGCGATGGATTTATGTACGTTAATGTATCCATCAAATTCCAACAACTGCTCATAACTAATGGCGGTACCGGCATCGTCTGCTTCAATATGTGTCCAGCTTTTGCCGTTGGCCCCGGATACAGCATTCAGGGAAATAGCGATATCACCACCTTCAGCGGCAGTATTGGCATGAATATGTGCTGGGTGTTCCCCGTCTGACGGAGTGCCTTCCAACTCAAGTTCCAAAAGGGACGCACCACTTAAACGCTGGTGAATGGTAGCCGTACCACTAATGGTGGGCACCAACACGCTGTGAAGGGCATATTCCTTGGATTCTCCTGTAAGGACGTTTATACCTATGTCGCCCTGTGCTACCAGTACATCCAACTGCTCGGCCGACATATGTACATTTATGTAACCGTCCATTTCCAATAGGTCCTCGTAAGTCATTGCATTACCTTCATCATCGGCCTCGATATGTGTCCAACTTTTTCCGTTGGCCCCAGCTACGGAGTTTAACGAAATAGCTATATCACCGCCTTCGGCTGCCGAATTTAGGTGGATATGGGCAGGGTGTTCCCCGTCTTCGGGAGTACCTTCCAGTTCAATTTCTAGGAGGGATGCGCCACTAACACGTTTGTAAATTGTGGCCGTTCCACTTATACTGGCATCGGAAGCACTGCTAAGCTCGTATTCCCTAGAGTCTGCTGTAAGTTCATTTACCCCAATATCCCCTTGGGCGATAAGAGTTCCTAAATCGCTAGCAGATTGGTGCACATTAATGTAGGCGTCCAATTCCAATAGTTGTTCATAGGTAATGGCCGTACCGTCCTTGGTGGCCGAGATGATGGTGGTACTTTCACCTGAAGCCCCGTCTACCGCATTTAGATCAATGAGTATATCTCCTGTTTCCGCAGCCGAATTGGCATGTATATGCGCTGGGAAACTCCCGGCCGAGGTACCTGATAATTTTAGGTTAACGGTGGCCGTTCCGTCTTCGTTTTCAAC
>JBFHGV010000136.1:0-7343 GCA_041582955.1 Arenibacter sp. | reverse complement strand
CCTCGATCTTTACATTTTCTTTGGCCTCTATGGCTTGATGAAGTCCGTCTGAATAGCGTCGACCATCCATAATACGTCCTGTCTGTTCATCCACGATCATTACCTTATTGTCCATTACCACGTACTCTACATCCTTTTCAAAAAGGGTATACGCTTTTAATAGTTGGTTCATGGTATGGATACGCTCACTTTTTATGGCGAAATCCTTAAACAATTCCTCCTTTAATTCGGCTTCCTTGTTAATTTCCAGTTCTTGATTTTCAATTTTGGCTATCTCACTGCCTATATCGGGCATTACAAAAAAGTCCTTTTCTCCATCGCCGGAAAGATATTCCACGCCCTTTTCAGTGAGTTCTATCTGATTGTTTTTCTCATCAATCACAAACCAAAGATCCTCGTCAACCTTGGGCATTTCCCGGTTGTTGTCCTGCATATAATAGTTCTCTGTCTTTTGGAGCAATTGTTTTATGCCCTCTTCACTAAGAAACTTTATCAGCGCCTTGTTTTTAGGTAGTCCCCTATGTACTCTTAGCAATAAAAAGGCTCCCTCTTTGCTGTCTCCTTCCTTGATCAATCTTTTGGCTTCGGCCAATACACCGGTAAGGTAAGCACGCTGCTTGTTCACAATATCCCCCACCTTGGGTTTAAGCTCGTTAAACTCATGACGGTCACCCTCTGGTACGGGTCCTGAAATGATAAGCGGGGTACGAGCATCATCCACTAGAACAGAATCTACCTCATCCACAATGGCGTAATTATGCGGCCTTTGAACAAGGTCTGTTGGGGTGTGGGCCATATTGTCCCGCAGGTAATCGAAACCAAATTCATTATTGGTGCCATAGGTGATGTCGGCATTGTAGGCCGCTCTTCTCCCATCAGAATTAGGTTGGTGCTTGTCTATACAATCAACCGAGAGGCCGTGAAATTCAAATATAGGTGCCATCCAAGCACTGTCCCTTTTTGCCAAATAGTCGTTTACGGTTACCAAATGGGCCCCGTTTCCGGTAAGGGCATTTAAATAAAGAGGCAGGGTAGCTACCAAAGTTTTTCCTTCCCCAGTTTGCATTTCCGCAATTTTCCCTTGGTGAAGGGCAATACCTCCAATCAACTGTACATCGTAATGTACCATATCCCAGGTAACTTGTTTTCCGGCTGCGTCCCAGGAGTTTTTCCAAATAGCATTATCCCCATCCAAGCTAACATAATCTTTGGTGCCGGAAAGCAGTCTGTCATTTTCGGTGGCCGTTACACTAAGGGTTTCGTTATTGGCAAAGCGCTTGGCCGTTTCCTTTACCACGGCAAAGGCTTCTGGTAGCATATCAGACAGGGCCTTTTCCGAAATAGTGTATGTCTCCGCTTTTAATTTGTCTATTTCCGCATAAATATCTTCGTTCTTGTCTATATCGGTAGACGACTTTACCTCATTTAATAACTCCTCTATTTTGTCGTTGATGGCCTTGCAGTCTTCCTTGATCTTATTCTTGAAAAAAGTGGTTTTGGCCCGAAGCTCATCGTGACTTAATTTTTCCAGTTCCGCTTCAAAGGATTTTATTTGATTTACTAAAGGTTGAAGGTCCTTAACATCTTTCTTGGATTTGTCCCCTACAAATACCTTTAAGACCGAATTTAAAAAACTCATAATGTTTTCTGTTATTTATAAATGACCCCGTTTGGGCCATAAAGTACGTATATGCCCTAACGAATGTTACGGGCGGTGTTATATTGTCTTTTGGATATTAGATTTACCAAAGTCAAAATTACGTAAAAAAAAAGCCTCATATGAGACTTTTTTGTTGAAATTCCGTTAATATTTTAATACTCATCCTCGTTCCAAAGATAGTCTTCTTCGGTGGGATAGTCTGGCCAGATCTCCTCGATGGATTCATATATTTCCCCCCCTTCTTCCTCCATGGATTGTAGATTTTCCACAACTTCCAATGGTGCACCGGTTCTAATAGAGTAATCTATCAATTCGTCTTTTGTGGCGGGCCAAGGCGCATCACTAAGGTAGGATGCTAATTCTAATGTCCAATACATCGTAATTATTTGTTTTTAATATTTTGCAAAATTAATTTTTAAACTGAAATAGCCAAGTTTTTTCTATTAAAATTCAGCTATATATACTAATTTTTTAGGCTTTAATAATTTGATAACGAAGAATTAAGGAATTTATTGGTTCCTTTTCTCAGGAACCCACTTCATTTCTTCTGCCTGAAAAATATGGGACAATTTTCGTGCCAATACAAACAAGAAATCAGAAAGCCTGTTGATATATGTTAATATTGCAGGATCTACAGGCTCCAGTTCGTTAAGTTGGCTTACCAGTCGCTCGGCTCTACGACATATGGTACGCCCAATATGACAATATGACACGGTGGTGTGCCCCCCGGGCAAAATAAAATGGGTCATGGGTTCCAAACCCTCCTCCATGTGGTCTATCTCATTTTCCAACTGCTCTATATCCCCCATCTTAATTTTGGGTATATTTAAACGATCCTTTCCATTTTTTAGCTTTTCTTTTTTAGGGTCAATGGCCAACAACGCTCCAGCCGTAAATAAACGATCCTGTATGCCGAGTAATACCTGTCTTGACCGTTCATCAATGTTCTGGTCCCTTATAAGCCCTATCCAAGAATTGAGCTCGTCCAAGGTTCCATAGCTTTCTATTCTAATATGGTGTTTGGGTACACGGGTGCCTCCAAACAGTCCAGTAGTGCCGTCATCACCTGTTTTTGTATATATCTTCATTAATGCCAGGGTAATTAAAATTAAAATATAATCGGGCTTGCCTAAGGTATTCTTATAAAAGTTTGGTTATTGGAGCCAACCAATAGGGGATGGGTGTTAAGACCTGTTCATTAAAAGGGTCTTTTTTACTCCGATGTCTCCTTACTTTCCTTTTTTTGGTAATCTTCCATGAACCTCCTAGACTTTCTTTCTCTGGATTTCTTCTTGGCGAAACCCTGTCCAATAAAGTAGATAACACCTAGAATGGCAAGTACAATGTAAATGATATAGTCCATTGACCAATTTAATTTTATGGTTTTTCTTTTACCTAGCTTAAAAATACGGGATTAAATCCGGATTTTAAAATGTTCTTTCACCTGCTCTCGGCGAAAAAACACTAGGCCTCCGTAAAACATATCAACCGTAACCCTTACATTCTCCAGATCTTTGATGTTTTTCCAGTGATTGTAGGTTGCTTTGTTTTTGTACAGGTTGTGTACGTATATTATGCTGTTGTTGTTTAGTGCTTTGTTTCTGGCTATAAAATGCGTTATGGTGTCATTGTCCAAATTGTCCAGATAGAGTATTTCGCTAGATGGACTGCACTGTTCTATATCCCTTACATTTTTTTTTATAGTCTTAAATAAGTCAGCATCATCCGATACTAACTGTATGTTATTTTTTTTAAAGTAAACAATGGTTTTTAATAGAATGTTTAAGGACTTGTTGGTCTTATAAGCAGGTTGGGAATACAGGCATTTGGTAACAAATTTGTATACAAATGGCGAGTGTACCCCATGCTGATTGGTAGCTGTAACCCAAAAGTTAAGGAAGGAAAAAAGTCGATAGACCATGCGTACCTAAATTTTGTTGCCACTAGTTGTCCATGGCCATGGAAAGCTCAAACCAGCGTTCTGTTTTTTCTTCTATGGCGTTGGTAATTTCTTTTAGTTCTATAGACAACTTGGCAATAGCCTCTCCGGAAAGGGTAGGGTCTGTAAACTTGTTCTGGAGCTCTTCTTTTTTGGATTCCAATTTTTGAATTTCCCTTTCCAGTTGTTTGTATTCTTTCTGTTCCAAAAAGGAGAGTTTTTTGCCTGTTTCCTCCTCCTTCCAAGTATTCTTGGTGCTTTTTGTTTCGTTTTTCTTTTCTTTTAAAGTGCGACTCTCCTGAATATTACTGTCCTCATAGGTACGGTAATCGGAGTAATTTCCCGGAAAATCCTCAATTACGGCGTTTCCTCTAAAAACAAAAAGATGGTCTACGATCTTATCCATAAAATAACGGTCGTGGGAGACTACTATAAGGCAGCCCGGAAAGTCTAGGAGAAAGCTTTCCAGTACATTTAGGGTAACTATGTCCAGATCGTTGGTAGGTTCGTCCAATATCAAAAAGTTTGGATTTTGGATCAAAACTGTACATAGGTATAGGCGCTTACGCTCCCCACCGCTCAATTTTTCTACGTAATCATATTGTTTTTTGCGATCAAAAAGAAAGCGTTCCAATAATTGTTGGGCAGATATTTGTTTGCCCTTCATAAGGGGTATGTAATCACCAAATTCACGTATTACATCAATTACTTTTTGCCCCTCTTTTGGGGTTATCCCTTTTTGGGTGTAATACCCATATTTTATGGTTTCGCCAATGACCACTTTACCACTGTCCGGTTTAGTGGTCCCGGTCAATATATTGAGAAAAGTAGATTTTCCAGTACCGTTTTTTCCTATGATCCCAATACGTTCACCCTTTAAAAAGTTATATTCAAATTTATCAAGAATGGGCTTGTTGGGGAAGGATTTGGAGATTTTGTGGAGTTCCACAATTTTGCTTCCCATCCGCTCCATATTTATCTCTAACTGAACCTCGTGCTCCTTTCTTCGTTGGTTGGCCTTTTCTTTTATACTGTGAAAGTCATCTATCCTAGACTTTGATTTAGTGGTTCTGGCCTTGGGTTGTCTTCTCATCCAATCCAGTTCCTTCTTAAAAAGTAATTTGGATTTGTGTTGTTCTACCGCCTCCTGTGCCATACGGGCTTCTTTTTTTTCTAGATAGTAAGAGTAATTTCCTTTGTAGGAATACAGTTGTCCATTGTCCAGTTCAATAATCTCGTTACATACGCGCTCCAAGAAGTATCTATCATGTGTTACCATGAACAAAGTCATGTTTTCCTTGGCAAAATACTGTTCCAGCCATTCTATCATCTCTAAATCCAAATGGTTGGTGGGTTCATCCAGTACAAGGAGGTCTGGGCGGTTGATCAAGGCGTTTGCCAAGGCCAATCGCTTTTTTTGCCCCCCGGAAAGCAGTCCAACTTTAACATTAAGATCGTCCAATTTTAATCGGAACAATATTTGTTTGTATTGGGTTTCAAAATCCCATGCGTCATACCGTTCCATGGCTTCAAAAGCCTTTTGGTATGCTTTTTCGTCCTCCGGATTTAATAGGGCATGCTCATAGTTTTGTATAACCTTTAGTACTTCATTGTCCGAAGCAAATATAGTTTCCTCTACGGTCAATTTTGGGTCCAGGTCCGGTTCTTGTTCCAAAAAGGATATTCTAATGCCTTTACGGGAGTTTATTTGTCCGCTATCGGCCGTGTCCTTGCCCGAAAGGATATTTAATATGGAGGTTTTACCACTGCCATTTTTGGCAATAAGGGCTATCTTCTGGTCTTTGTTGATGCCAAAGGATATATTGGAGAAAAGTGATAGTTCGCCAAAGGATTTGGATATGTTTTCTACGGTAAGTAGGTTCATTTAAGGTGTTATTTTAAACTTGTTTGTTTGTGGAAGTGCTTCCATAAAAAAAGATATCTCACCCCTAGCATAAGCCATAGTGGTATCATTAGTGGGGAGAAGACTTGAATTTGTAAAACTCCTAAAATTATGATAAATCCCAGTAGCCCCAAAAGAATTAACAGGTATTTGGGCAACCAGTTGGGAATGTTGTTCTTCTTAAGGAGGACAAAACCAACAGCTAAATTTAAAGGAAATGCCCAAAGGGTGTTATAGTTTTGTGCGGTTGCAGTGTGGTCTGTAAAAAACCAAAGAAACACCAATAAACAGCCTGCCAGACCGGTAACAAAAAAAACAAAGGAATCCAATACCCTACTGCGTACTTTGTTCTTATGGTCTATATAGGTGATGGTAAGTACAAATAACATCAAGGCCGTGATCCAAAAGAGGGGGGAAGCAAGGAAGTAAGTTTCTGTGTCCTGAGTGGTGGATTTTAAAATTGTTCTTTCCCGGACCACTAGGTCACTGCCCGATAAACTTGTATTGTTAAATTGTTCCATGACATATTGGGGCAAGAACATATGCTCCTCTACGGTGGCTGTTTTGTCTATTACGGCCCCTAAGGCCAAATCTATCCCGAAACTGGACCAGGTATTGGTGTTGAGGTTTTGGTGGATAAGCTGGCGGAAGGTGTATTGTTCTCTTAAATGCCCTGTGCTAAACTGTAGGCTATCTCCCAACACCTCTTTTAAAACATCGCCTATTTTAGTGGCGCAATTATTGTAAAAGAAATCGTATTTGTAATCCCGGTTCTGGGGTAGGTAGTTCCTTTCCAGAAAGTGGAACAATGAATTTTTTTCCTCAGGGCCAAGTCTTAAGAGCTGTTCTTTTACCCATCTGTTCTCCAGTTCATAAGCGTACAAAAAATTGGGCATGTTTTGTTTGCTTAAGGAGTAGTATAGTTTTCCCATAGCAAATTCTACATAAAACATGGGAGGGTCAAAATTAAAAGTCCCATAATTGTACACCCAGTCTATTCCCTGTGTGGGATCTTGGATTCTAAAAGCGCTATGGCCAAAAGTGGTGTATAGGTCGCTACCGGAGCCACATGTTAAAACGCTTATTTGGGCTTCGGCAGAGAGTTTCCTTTCTTGTGCATGGCCAAGGAACAATAGACTCAGAAAAAATGTAGGGAGTAGAATCTTTAATCTCATAGGTGCTAGGGTGCCAAGCTTTAAAAAAATCAACGCAAATATCGAATAAATTATAGGATTAGCGTACAATAGCTCGGGCTAATATAAAAAAGGGGATTTAATTTAACAGCATTTTTTAATAATTGGTATTTTTACGTCACCATATCTGGACAAAGCTGCCGTTATTTTGGGGCTAAACCTTATAAAATATACCTTATGAAACGCCATATTCCAAATTTTATAACCTTGCTAAATGTTCTCTGTGGATGTATTGCAACTGTATTTGCTGTTCTTAACAAGTTGGAGTTGGCCGCGACCTTTGTTTTTTTAGGTATCTTTTTTGATTTTTTTGACGGATTGGCTGCCCGCCTGTTGGATGTAAAGAGCGAATTGGGGCTTCAGCTTGATTCTTTGGCCGATATGATTACCAGTGGCCTTGTTCCCGGGATTGTTATGTTCCAGTTGTTGAGTATGTCCTATAGCGGTGGGTGGAACATTGGTTTGCATTCCGATACTGTAACGGGCACAGGTTGGTCTGTACTTGATATGCCTGTGTTGCCATTTTTTGGGTTCCTGATAACCCTAGGCTCTGCTTATAGGTTGGCTAAATTTAATTTGGATGAAAATCAGGTGTCCTCATTTGTGGGGTTGCCAACTCCAGCCAATGCCTTGCTGATCCTCTCTTTT
>JBFHGV010000135.1:0-7374 GCA_041582955.1 Arenibacter sp. | reverse complement strand
TATATACCTTTTAAGTTACTTAACCATTATTAAATTAGGCTTCCAAGTTGCATCAATATAACTAAGACTATAGAAGAATAATGTAAACCGCCCAAGACAAATAGGTTCAATTGTCTTGAACAAAGTATATGCCAAGGAAGAATACAAAATTCAAAATTTAAAACCTAAACATTTAACAAGCAGTGAGATAAAAAAATAATACCCATATTTAGAAAGAAAATAGCACCGGGTAATTATGCACTGGTTGGGGCATTTTTCTCCAATTAAAAATTCGCTTTCATATTACTTTTACAACAGTTTTCTTAGCTTCCTATATCAATACCAACCCAACACCTCACCAAATTCTTCCTTCTAAAATAACATTTCTCGCTTTAAATTCCTTAGTTTTTCTTGACTACAACTTAACTCCATTTTATTGAAATATCAAAAGCCTATCGCAGTCTATCCTTATTTAGTTACCACTAAGGGTATTGAATTTCATTCAGGATCCAACCTGCGCTGCCAATATTTTTTTATAGTGAAGAAAATCACCAACAGGCTCCAAGCCCATTCACATATTTTAATGCTTCCTCCTTAATCTTGGCCCCTATTCTGTGGAATTATATTTAACCCACTCGGTTTTTATCTTTTTTTTGCTATTGGATTCTGACAAATTCTTCCAATAGTAACCGGTTTCTTGTATGGCTTTTAGTTGATTATTTATGGTACGTTCGTAAAGGGCCTTATCGGGGTGCTGAGGAAATACATTGTCTTTTTGTCCTCTATCTTTTGTGAGATCGTATAGTTCATAAGATATTAGGTTCATTTCTTTTATATACCTCATATCCATTTCCGAAAATTGATGTGGCCTGGGAATAGAATCATTGTCCTTTCCCAAAACCATAAAATTGTCAATTCTCATAGCAATCTCAGGAGAAGTCCTATAGAAATACCAATTCAACGGTTTTTCCCTTTCAAACCTTTCCCCCTTTAACAGTCTTAAAATACTCGTACCATCAATTACCCGATTCGTTGGGGTATCTTAATAATCCATCTCCACTACAACTTCCGTTTTACCTAAAATACCTCCGACCACAAAAAATTTAGGAATTCTTATTTCTGAATTTGCAAAAAAGAACCAACAGTCTCCCATTGTTGATTCTATGACTCTATCAAATTAAACATACTTTTGCTTCTAACACAAATTACCTCTTATGATATGATACATTGTTGATTGGCCGTTTTGTTTTTAAGTTTTCGTTAATCGTTGCCAGAGCTACTTTCAGCTCTTCCAGCTTCTCTGGGTTTTGTTTGGCCAAATTATTTTTTTCGGAAGTATCCAATTTTAAATTATATAGCTCATACCTATCATTTTCATAAAAATAGATAAGTTTCCAATCCCCCTTTCTTAAAGCTTGTCCAGGGGTCCATCCACTACCATGGTAATGGGGATAGTCCCAAAACATAACTTTATGAAATTCCTCTGGATAGTTATTCATTGGTTTATATAGACTTATACCATCTTTATGTAATTCTGGCCTTTGTTCTATATCCAAGACTTCCAAAATAGTTGGGAAAAAATCCATGCTCATTACCGGAGTATCTATGGTCTTGTGTCCTCTTGTACCAGGTTCTTTAATAATTAATGGCACGCGTATTCCTCCTTCATATGCCCAACCTTTACCCGCCCTCAATGGCCTAACACTGGTTGGTGCAATTCTGTTATTTGCCAAAGTGGATAACCCGCCATTATCAGAAGTGAAAATTATTAAAGTCTCCTCCATTAGGTGTAACGCTTCCAGTTTGTCCAGCAAGCGTCCAACATTTTCATCCAAGGCATAGATCATTGAGGCATACTCAGGATTATATTGATTCAATAATGTTTGGCCAGATCCTTCAGTTTTCAATTGAGCAATACTATCCTGTAGCAACTTCTGCTTTGCTTTAAATTTCTCCAAATACCTCTTGCAAGCCTGTATGGGCGTATGAACGGTATAGTAAGAAAGGTATAGCAAAAAAGGGTTGTTCTTATTGCTCTCCAAAAATTCAATGGATTCACTCGTAAGTCTATCCGTAAGATATTCATCTTCCGGGCCATCTATTAACTTAGGGTTACGATAAGGTGAATAATAGCCACCAGGAGGACTACCTTTATGGTGCCCCCCTATATTGATATCAAAACCCTGATCTTCCGGTAAAAAATTAACACCCCCTAGGTGCCATTTACCAGCAAAAAATGTTTTGTATCCTTCATCTTTCAGAACTTCCGCAAAAGTTACCTCTTCCAATGGCAGCTCATTTAGGTCCTTGGGACCTATAAGGGGCTTGTTTTTGGGATCATGACCCGGTATCCAGTCGGTAATACCAATTCTTGACGGATATCTACCTGTCAAGATTGCGGCCCTAGTTGGAGAACAGACCGGATTAGGGGTATAAGCACTGGTAAATAGTTTCCCCATTGCCGCAAGGCGATCTATATTGGGCGACTCGTAAAAGTTGCTCCCATAGCAGGCCAAATCCCTCCACCCCAAATCATCGACCAATATAAACACTACATTTTTTTTCTTTTTTGGTTCCTGTATGGCACTGGATGGTAATGTGAATAGCAAACCAAAAAAAATGCTCAGGCCTATATTTATTCTTTTTTTCATATTCCGCTTCAATTATTGACCACAGACAGTAGTGTAGTTCTACCTGATCTCAACTATCAAGATACATTATTTTTTTGCAGCTTCCAGTAATCCTAAAAGTTCTTCTACAACGTCCGGGTATTCGCTATAGACATTATTAGTTTCACTTGGGTCTTCGTGCAGATTATACAAAGTTGCGTTTGGCCGTCCTTCTTCAGCCAGGATATTGTTGGGTTGGGTAAAACCTCCAGAACCAAGAGAGGTTGTTAGTTTCCATTGATCTTTCCGAATTGCAAAAAAGCCATTTAGGGAATGGTGTACAGTATAATCCCGAATCTGTTTCTGTGCTTTTCCTGTTAAAGCTGGTAACATATCATAACTATCCTCTCCTGCGCCTTTTGGCAGATCCTCACCTAAAATTCCTGATAATGTAGCCAACAAATCGGTAGTGCACAGTACTTGATCCGAAACACTTCCCGGTTTAATTTTATTAGGCCAACGGGCTATAAAGGGGATGCGATGGCCGCCTTCATAAATATCTGCCTTCTGACCCCTAAAAATATAATTGGCACGATGTTCATATTGTGCTTTGTCGTCCTTGGTCCAATTTGAACCGTTGTCCGAGGTAACTATAATCAATGTGTTTTCAGCTATGCCCGATTCCTCCAAGACCTTTAGGACAGCACCAACCGTATTGTCGACTAGGGTTACAAAATCGCCATAACGTCCTGCATTCGATTTTCCGTTCACCTCCTCGGTTGGTAACCAAGGGGTGTGAGGTGCAGTTAATGGAAAATAAAGAAAAAAAGGTTTCTTTGCCTTCTTTTGTTCTGCTATATAATTTGTTGCCTTAAAGGTTAAGTGATCCATGACCTTATTAAAGTCGAAGTTTGGAGCAACTTCTCCCGGTCGCCAAAATACGCCTCTGCCATCTTTATCCTGGCTTTTACCCTTGGTATAGGCCGTAGGAATTTCGGTTGCCTTTTCGTTCTCCAAATATAAGTATGGGGTCATATCCAAAGAAGCTGGAATAATATAGGAATAATTAAAACCTACTGTATTTGGACCGCTTACCCTTTTGCTGAAATCTACATTGCTATCGGCTCCTTCTTCAAAAACCTTGTCCCATTCGTACTTCGCAATAGGTTTAGCCGAATTTTTGGCCTGCCAGCCTAAACCCAAGTGCCATTTGCCAATACAAGCAGTATTGTAACCGTTGTCCTTAAGAAAGGATGCAACCGTTGTACGGTCAGATTCAATTAGTGGCGGATCATAGCCCCACAAAACCCCCTCCTTTAATCTACTTCTCCATGCATACCTACCTGTGAGGATTCCATATCGGGTTGGTGTACAAACTGCCGAGTTGGAATGGGCATCTGTAAAATGAATTCCTTCATCCACAATCTTATCCATAAATGGTGTTTGTATTCCTGAATTGGAGTTGAGTGAAGACAAATCACCATATCCCATGTCATCGGCCAATATATAAACGATATTCGGACGTTGGTCTTCCAACTTCACCCCAGTAGAAGATTTTTTGGGGGTCTTTGAAGCACAAGAAACCAAAATCAAGGATAAACACGCTGCCGTGGCCAACTGCTGTAGTACAGGATAACCTCTTTTAAAATTAATTGTCATAGTTTAATTATTGATATTCAACTTAATTTACTTGAAGTATTGTAATAAAACATACTTAATATGAGCAACATAACGCCAAGGCCGATTCTTACAAGTCTACAATATGCCAGACAAGGGTTACTATTATAAAATAGAAACCCTTGTCGACATTATAACTTAATAAGGCCCAAATCTCAGGATCAAGTAATTAATACCCTGGATTCTGTTCCTGAAGATTGGCATTATTAGAAAACTCCACCAATGGTATAGGATATAGGAAATACGACTTTCCGGTAATAGGGTGCGTAATTAACCTATTGTTTGGAAATGTTAATTCTCCTTTAATATCCATTTGAAATTGAATTCTGTCCCTTAAGATCCCCCATCTATTCAAATCAAAATAGCGTTTGCTCTCAAAGGCCAGCTCCACCCTTCGCTCTTTTCTAAGTGCTTGCCTAAATTCATCTTGTGTAGTTAGGGACAAAGCATCATGACCACCAAGACCTGCATTGACCCTAATTTCGTTCAAAAGATCAAAAGCTTCTCCATTGGGAGTATAGCCTATCTCATTCAATGCTTCTGCCCTCATTAATAACACATCCGCATATCGGATAATTGGAAAGTTCCATGTACTTTGCGTTATAGGCTGATCTACTTCGTTAAAAAACTTGTTTACATATAATAAACTACCTTTTGGTTGGTCGGGAAACAAGAAATTATCTAGGTCGTAGTGTGCTAGGGTAACATCTTTACGGTTATCACCAGGCTCATATTCTTGAACAATACCATTACCCGATGACAAACTACCACCTTCCCCGTTCCAGGTATCATCAGTAGGTAAATTTGCTGCGCCACCCTGAAGATCTGGTGGGGAAAATGTGCCACGTGTGTTAATGGTAGTAGCTCCGGTCTCACCTCCATATTGTACTTCAAAAATAGAACCTGGGCCGTTTTCTTGGGATCCGTTAAAATTATCTGCATAATTTTCCAAAAGACGACCATTCCCAATAATTTCGGTGGTATTTGAAACTACCCCTTCCCATTCTTCCAATTCTAGGTTTACAGTGGCCAATAAAGCCAAGGCTGCGTACTTGGTTGGTCTACCCACTTCCTTTCCGTTACCCCCCGTATAGGCGGTAGGAAGAAGTGATATAGCATCACCCAAATCCAATTTTATTTGGGTATAGATCTCCTCAATGGAAGACCTGGGCAATTCGGCCTCAGCAGGTGTTTTTATTTCTGCTAGCAGTAAAGGTACGCCACCATAAAACCTCACCAAGTTAAAATAGTAATAAGCGCGCATAAACTTGCTTTGTCCCTCGATCAAATTTCTCATTTCATCACTAGAAAACGTTTCAACCAATTGCATTCGTTCCAAAACGGTATTGGCTCTGGTTATTCCGCGATAATGATTCTCCCAAGTGGTCTCTATAAGACCAAATGCTTCATCAATATTAAAAATATCCGATTCAGTTTCCTTACGCCACGTCCAAGTATCGTCACTTGACCTGCCCGCCAGCTGCACCATAGTGCCACCTGCATAAATGCTTTGTAAGGGTTGAAAGATCCCATTAACACCCGTAATAAGCCCTTCTTCTGTTGACAGTAAGTCGTCCAGAGCAACTTGTCCTTCTGGTTCAGGTTCCAAAATCTTACTACAATTGTAGAATAATATTCCTATTACTATTAGACCTATATATTTTATATAACTATTCATCTTATCTTTTTTTACGTTAAAAACCAACTTTCACTCCTAAGTTAAATTGCCTGGTATTTGGATATGGGGTATAATCTATACCCGCAGATAAAAGACTTTCCCTACTGGAGGCCTCTGGATCCAAACCACTGTATTTAGTAAACGTTAAGAGGTTGGTAGCCGATACTGTAAATTGGGCGCTACCAATAAAAGAAGTCTCAAATATTTTACTGGGAAGGTCGTACGTCAGCGCAACGTTCTTAACCCTTAAAAAGCTTGCATCTTCCAAAAATCTAGTAGATGCCAAGGTGGCCAAGGTAGTGGTAGTACCTCCTTGGGAAGGCCTTGGGGCGGTTGCCGTTGGATTGTCAGGCGTCCAGAAATCTGCCGCTTCCGCAAAATTCTGTACAAAAGGAACTCCTCTTGAGAATAGGTTTCTAGCGGTGTTATAAAGTTTATTTCCCGTAGCAAAATTCATGAAAACAGATAAAGAAAGATTTTTATAGGAAAAAGTATTGTCCATACCCCCAATAAATTTTGGGTGCGGGTTTCCTACAAAAGCTCTATCCCCTGCATCTAAAAGTCCATTATTGTTAAGGTCTTTATATTTTGGATCTCCCGGAACCGCATTAAACCATGTAGCGGCCTCTGCTTCTTCGCCCAACTGCCAAATACCGTCATACACGTACATATTAAATGCTCCCACTGGTCTGCCCGCCACGGTTAAATTTGTGGGAACATTGGATAATGGAATATTCTGGCCCGGTATTTCCAAAGGCTCACCAGCAGAATTACTGCCAATATCCAAAACTTCATTCTTATTATAAGCAATGTTGAAATCTGTGGACCACTTGAATTTTCCTGTAAGGTTTCTAGTGAAAATAGCAAATTCGATTCCTGAATTTCGTACCGATCCTATATTGACGATTGGAGGATTGGGTACCCCTGCTGTTAAAGCAATTGGATTTTGGATCAAAAGGTCTTCTGACTTTTTATCGTAATAATCTATGGTACCGCTAATTCTGCTCTTGAACAAGGCAAAATCTACCCCAATGTCCAGTTGCTTATTGGCTTCCCATTGAAGGGAAGGGTTCCCTATATTAGATGCCGAATTACCAACCACAACAGTATTACCATAAACATATGGCGTTGAGGCCGCTCTAGTTATGAACTCAAAATTACCAATGTTCTGATTTCCGGTAAGTCCATAACTAACCCTAAATTTCAAATCATTTAAAACCGTACTATTCTTTAAAAAGTCTTCCTGTGAAACCCTCCATGCAAGTGAGGCCGAAGGAAATACACCATATCGCTTATCGGGACCAAAACGGGAAGATCCATCCCGTCTTACCGTTGCGGTCAATAAATACCTATCATCAAACCCGTAATTTAATCTTGCAAATGTAGAGGCCAATCCCCCTTTTACATTACTACCAGTACTATTAAAACTGG
>JBFHGV010000134.1:0-7376 GCA_041582955.1 Arenibacter sp. | reverse complement strand
TTCATGTTCCCCTGATAATACAGCGGAAGAAGATTCCTTATACGAACAAAATATTGATCGATTAAAAATAAAAGTGCCCACAAATGGTATTGACAGAACAAAAATAAAAGTACCTTCAAACGGGTAATTAAATTAACTCAAAATTAATAGGGTCTCTATATACTAGGAACCCTTTTTTTTTGTTATACTACTAGTAAATTAATTTTCTACTAGTATTTGCATGCCTAACCTATTCAACGATCTTGACAAGAAACCCGCAAAAAAGAAGTCAAGAAGTATTCTTATTGGGAGCATTGTGGCCATCATTATAGCCCTTACCCCCTATATTTTCTATACCTATAAGTATTTCCCTATAGATAGCACCTTAGACATTTACTTTTTTACCTATGAAAGTAAATACCAAGAAAGCATAAGCATGGTCATGTGGTTATTTATGGCCAAATTTGTTCCTTTGCTACTTTTGGTGCTTTGGTTTTTTACCTGTAAGCATTGGTGGTATCACGTTATTCTTATCCCGATTGCCATGTTTGCTTTTCAGATTGTATCCGTCGTATACGAGGATAGGTTTTTAGATGAGGTAGAATTATACTGGCTACTGCCCATCATGACGGTAGTAATACCCTTTGTATACTTCATACGTTTAAAATTATTTGACAAACATGTCCTAGGTATTGATTTAGAAGCAATGGACAAGGAATTAAAGTCTTATGAGGCAAAAGAACAACAACAAAAAGAAGGCTTCAAAAAAGAAGGGATAGCTAAAGAAAAAATATCGTAATTTTGAATTTGTTAGATTTCAAATTAAGTTGAAATCTAATGAACAGATTTACAGTATATGAGCCAACATCCCTCACCTTTTAGCAAGCAGCAATTACTGCCTCAAGAAGAAACTTTGGAAATCCTTAGACAAAAAGGGGAACTTTTTATTGGGTTACCCAAGGAGAACCAATATCAAGAAAAGCGTATTTGCCTTACACCTGACGCTGTAAATGCGATCACTGCAAACGGACATAGGGTATTAATAGAGTCCGGTGCCGGAGATGGGGCCAATTATTCGGATGTTGACTACACCAATGCTGGGGCCGAAATAACCAGGGACACCAAAAAAGTTTTTGCCTGCCCAATTATTTTAAAGGTAGAACCCCCTACCCTTAAGGAGATTGAGGCCATAAACCCTCAATCTACCATTATATCTGCCCTACAGATAAAGACCCAAAGCAAAAAATATTTTGAGGAATTAGCCAAAAAGAGAATTACGGCCATTGCTTTCGAATATATCAGGGACGATGACGGAAAATATCCCGCAGTAAGGTCTTTAAGTGAAATTGCCGGAATTTCCTCGGTTCTGATCGCTTCAGAAATTATGGCCGCCACCAATAAGTGCAATGGATTAATGTTTGGCAATATAAGCGGGGTACCCCCAGTAGAAGTGGTAATCATTGGTGCCGGTACGGTAGGTGAGTTTGCCGCCAGGTCGGCTATAGGCTTGGGCGCCAACGTAAAGGTGTTTGACAATTCCATCTCCAAACTCAGGTGCATACAGACCAATTTGCGACAAACCGTATACACTTCCCCCATACAGCCAAAGAATTTACTCAAGGCATTAAAACGTTGCGATGTGGCCATAGGAGCCACCCGTGGCAAGGACCGTTCACCTGTAGTGGTATCCAACACCATGGTAGAACAAATGAAGAAAGGAGCTGTAATCATTGATGTAAGTATTGATATGGGCGGCTGTTTTGAGTCGAGCGAGATTACCAGCCACGACAAGCCTACAGTGGTCAAAAACGGGGTATTGCATTACGGCGTACCCAACATACCCTCCAGATACCCAAAAACGGCATCCATTTCCATAAGTAATATTTTCACCCCTTACCTACTAAAAATAGGTGAAGATGGCGGTTTTGAAAATGCTTTGCGATTCGACAAAGGGTTGCGGAGCGGACTTTATTTGTACCACGGTATTTTAACCAATAAATCTGTTGGGGAATGGTTCGACCTTTCTTACAGCGATATTAATTTCCTTATTTTTTAAGTTATGGCATTTTTAAAGCGATTGGGCTTCTTTTTATTCGGACTATCCATCGGATTGGTCTTTCTTACTATTTTTTTGAAAAAAAAATCGCAGGAAACAGGAACCCAGTTCTGTTATTTCCCCAATTGCAGAACATTGAAAGACATACGATCCAAGCCTCTGTCCTACTCGGACGCCATTGATGAATTAGTACAGAACAATCAATTGGATAGTTTGGACATTAGCAGCTTCCTGCAACATGGAGAGGTTGATTTTGGCAAAAGCGAAACCAAAACAACTCCTTGTAAAACCTATTATATAGAAGGCACTATAAACGAAAAAACTGCCACCCTAAAAGTAAAGAATTGTCCGGACAAGGCCGTAGTGGAAAACCTTGACTACTAATACACCCTAATCTATTTATGCACTCCCCATTTTTAGAAACACACAGATAGGGATACCGTATAAGCACTAAAGCTGCCTAAAGTTCCAATGGCCTATAAAACAGATCGGCATAAAACTTATATCTTTCTTCTTTTTCGCTCGGTTTTCAACAGGCTAAGTTCCCTGCTGGTCTGTCCGGCAACCGATGTGTTTTCCTCGGCCCTTCGTATCAGGTAGGGCATAACATCCTTAACCGGACCAAAAGGCAAATATTTGGCCACATTATATCCCTCTTTAGCCAAATTAAAGGATATGTGATCACTCATGCCATATAGTTGGCCAAACCAAATTCTTGGATCGTTTACAGCAATTTTTTTATCCTTCATTTGCTCCATCAATTTATAACTGCTAGACTCATTGTGCGTCCCGGCAAAAATTGAAAAGGTATCCAAATTATTGATCAAATAAGTTGCCACATTGTCAAAATTGTGATCGGTGGCCTTTTTTGAACCGCAAATTGGCGTAGGGTAGCCCATTTCTTCCGCCCTATCATTTTCTTTCTCCATATAAGCACCACGGACTACTTTTATCCCAACCAAATAATTATCCCTTTTGGCATCGCGGTGCAATTGTTTCAAATAATCCAATCGGTCCCACCTATACGTTTGAAGGGTATTAAAAACTATTGGCTCTTTTTGATTGTATTTCCTCATCATTTGCTGCACCAGGTCATCTGCCGCCTTTTGCATCCAGCTTTCCTCCCCATCAATTAATATAGAAACCCCAAGCTCATGGGCTTTTTTACAAACCTTATCATACCTATTTACCACACGCTGCCACTCTTGCTCTTCTTCAACGCTCAACTCTTTGCCTTCCGTAATTTTCTGGTAAAGTGCAAAGCGCCCAAAGCCTGTAGGTTTAAAAACAATAAAAGGTATGGCCTTGTTTTTCTTAACAAACTCCAAGGTTTTTAAGGCTTTTTCATAACAGGAATCCAATTGGTTCTCCACCTCCTGTCCTTCCACGGAATAATCCAAAATAGTACTCACTCCTTTTTCATACATCTTATCGGCCAATACTAGGCACTCCTCCTCATTGACACCTCCACAAAAATGATCAAATACGGTAGCCCGTATAAGCCTTTCCACTGGCAAATGTGCCTTTATGGCAAAATTGGTGACCGCTGTCCCTATTTTCACCAAGGGCTCATTGGCTATAAGCTTAAACAAGAAATATGCCCTTTCCAATTCAGAGTCGGTTTTAAGAGCAAAAGCAGTTGCAGTATCCTCAAAAATTCCTTTCATTTACCTTAAATTATTCAGTAACCAAATATAAGTACACATTTTGTATTCCTATGATACAAAATAGTGTTTATTTTGCCAGAAATTAATCGATAATGAATTCTATTACCACAGCCACATATTCTGTTCATTTCAATGAAAATGCTTATTTGGCCCTTAATGAGCATTTGACCAACAGCAATTATTCCAAAATTTTTGTCCTAGTGGACGAAAACACCCACAATTGCTGTCTTCCTGTTTTTATGTCGCATATTGAAGGTGAATACGACTTTGAAATCATAGAGATTGAAGCCGGCGAAATAAACAAGAATATCGGTACCTGTACCCAGGTATGGGAAGTATTGTCCGAATTGGATGCCGATAGAAAGAGTGCCATGATCAATCTTGGTGGTGGAGTGGTAACAGACTTGGGAGGTTTTGTAGCTTCCTGTTTCAAAAGAGGGATAGACTTCATTAACATCCCCACCACCTTATTATCTATGGTAGACGCCTCTGTTGGCGGCAAAACAGGGGTAGACCTGGGCCCATTGAAGAATCAGGTTGGCGTAATCAACCAACCACAAATGGTATTGGTGGCTACGGAATTCTTAAAGACCCTGGACCAAAGACAGTTACAGAGTGGGTATGCCGAGATGCTGAAACACGGATTGATCAGCGATGCCAACTACTGGGACACCCTGAAAGAAATAACGGAGTTTGAGCATTTGGACAAACTTATTTACACCTCAGTATCCATTAAAAACGAGGTGGTGCAAATAGACCCCACCGAGCAGCATCTGCGAAAAACACTAAATTACGGACACACCCTTGGCCATGCTATAGAGTCCTATTTTCTGGAAAGCGAAGATCACGACCTGCTACTTCACGGAGAAGCTATTGCCATTGGAATGATCCTGGAGGGCTTCCTCTCCTACAAACTCACGGGCTTGACCAAAAACGAATTAGAGGACATTAAAAAAACTTTTTTGGCCCGCTACCCAAAAACAACCTTTACCAATAAGGACATCGATACTATATTGACCCTCTTAAAGTTCGATAAAAAGAACTCCCATGGGAATATTAATTTTGTACTGTTAAAAAGTATTGGCGAAACAGCCATAGACATTAAAGTGACACCCGAATTACTGAGAGAATCTTTTTCATACTACGCAGAATAACAGATACATATACTAAAATAAGGGTTTTCACAACTCTTTACAGCATTTAATCCATAATTTACATAGTTTAGGTAATATAATAACCCCGCCTAACCGGGATAAAAAAACCTGACTATGCTACGTAAACTTGTTGATTACAAAAGATTAGACCTAGATGTTGCCTCAAGATTAATTGAACGCTACCCTGATGGCTATGGCGATGAGGACATTATTGTGTTCAAGAACATTAACGGGGAAATAATAGAGGCAGTGGAAGTAAAAACCGAGGATACCATTTACCTGGTCAAAATAAGTAAAAGCCTTGCCAACTTTATTTCCAATTTTGAAGAAAATATAGAGAAAGAGCTGCAAACCAGAAACCCAGAGGCAGAATTCCACAACCCAGCACAGGAGCCGGAATTAAAACTAAATACAGAGGAAGAAGACCACAATTGGGACTAAACCAACAAATATCTACTAGTAAGGATTTTCTGGTGATGCTTTAAATGACCACAGATAACAAATCCCAAAGTAGCCACCGTCCATTCAATATTGCTGGCTATTCCTTTTCGCATCAAATCCTCTTTCCCAAGACTTTGAAAGAGAGTAATGGTGGCATCCCTGACCGAACCAAACTCGGTAATTAAACTTTTTCTACTCCTTATATTGGCATTGGAGTTCAATACATATTGATCCTGATCAAAACCGGGCAAGGTGGTCTTATCGTTTCTCAAAAAACGTAGGGCCCTATACTGAAATATGCGTTCAGTATCAATAACATGCACTATAACCTCGGCAATGCTCCACTTATCCTTGGCATAGGCAATTTTTAATTTTTCGGCTTTAATACCCTCAATAAATCCAGTAAATTCTTTTTTCCCAGATTTCAACAACACCATTAAGTCATTATCGTCCAATTGAGACAAATAGGTTGCATAATACTGATCATAGGCCTCTTTGGGCAAACTTGATTTGTTCATAGCTCTAATTTTTTAATAACAAACTGGGATATTTAAACCAAAAAAATCCCAAACATAAATATGCCTGGGACTTTAAAACTTCCTTATGATAAATAATTTCTTATTTACATCTCATTAAAAATAGTATGCATCAGACGTTTTTTGTCATTAATGCTTTCTTCCAATGATATCATAGTTTCTGTCCTATCTATACCTTCTATATCATCTATTTTAAAAATGATATTTTTTGCGTGATTGGTATCCTTGGCACGAATCTTACAAAAGATATTAAATTTCCCAGTTGTAATATGGGCCACAGTAACATTAGGAATTTGATTTAATCGCTCCAATACAAACTTGGTCTGATGCGTTTTTTCAAGGAAGATACCCACATACGCAATAAAAGCATAACCCAATTTAACATAATCCAAAGTAAGTGATGATCCTTTTATAATACCTGCTTCCTCCATTTTCTTAACACGCACGTGAACCGTACCAGCAGAAATTAAAAGTTTTTTAGCAATATCCGTAAATGGTGTTCTGGTGTTGTCTATCAACATATCCAGAATTTGGTGGTCTATTTCGTCTAATTTTACTTTACCCATTGTTGTTGAATTTATTTGCAAAAATAAAAAAATATCAAATTAATTGTAATAATTCTATCATTTATTTATGAAAAACGTAATGTTTTCAGCTTTTTGAAAAATATTTCCAATTCAGTTAACTAAATTAAAGATGTTGGTTTGCAACCTAAAAGCTTTTAAATCCTTAGTTTCTAGCAAATTATAAGTAGTATGGCCAAATTTACCGCTTAACTCGCCCACTTCTTCCAGTTTAGGCCTAAATTCTATATCCCCATCAACCAAAGTTTCCACAAACAATACACCCGCACTGCTACCTGAGGGGTATTTAGAATTCACCAAATGAACATTATGGATCAATACATCATAAAAGCACTTATTGTTATCGGGAATTTTAAAATAGTCATCTTGCCTATACTGCCCAATGCTTTTATTTGAAATAACCTCCAACGCCTTTAATATGGCCATGAAAATGTATTTCCTCGTTTGCTCTCTTTTATAGTCCCCAGGGTAGTGCCCGGACTCAAACAAAATGGTAGGCGTATTCAACATCTGAAAAGTATCCCCTACGCAATTACTATTAAATCCATCATCATACCTCCCAATCTGGCCCGGGATATATTTTTGCAGTTCCTGATTCATGGCAACAATCAATTGCATGCTCACCCCTCTAGTAGTAGATATACTTCTCTGGGCATCATGTGCAGGTGCCAAAAAAGAGACTGTTGCAGGTTGGGCCGTTTCACCCACATTAAAAATAGTCCGTTGATCGTGTAGATTAAAACAGTAGTCTGGCTTAAATTCATCAAACACCTTTCTCAACACCAAACTCTCCGGTTGGGTCCTTTGTTGGGCATCCCTATTCAAATCCACCTCATTGGCATTGATCCTTGTATAAGCTAAAGCGCCATCAGGATTTAACATAGGAACAATCTTCAGGGTACAGTTTTTTAATATCAAGGTAGCCAGCTCAGAATTACCCTTTAAAAAATTAATCAAAT
>JBFHGV010000133.1:0-7406 GCA_041582955.1 Arenibacter sp. | reverse complement strand
TTTGAGCATAAGGTCCTAACTCCGAAGATATGTATATGCCTTTTTCCTTTAATAAGGGTTTACACCTTCCAAAGGTACTTTTCCCAACCGCGTCAAAAATAAAGTCGTACTTCTCTTTGTCATTGGTAAAATCTTCTTGGGTGTAATCATAAATTTTGTCGGCCCCCAATGATTTTATTAATTGGATATTTTTGGTATTACATGTGGCCGTTATTTTAACATCATATTGCCTTACAAATTGAATAAGAGCAGAACCAATACCACCTGTTGCTCCATTTATTAGTATTTTTTGGCCCGATTGTATGTTTGTTTTATGAATAAAGGTGTAGGCGTAGTGCGCACCTTCCAAACTTGCGACTGCGTCTTTAAAGTTGATATTATGAGGAATAAGAAATAGGTTTTCTTCTGTTGATGTAATATACTCTGCCTGTGATTCTGAACCCGTATCGGTAAATCCAAATACTTTATCACCAATGTTAAAGGAATCTACATTTTTCCCTTTAGATATTATTTCACCGGCAAAATCTGTTCCTAGTATTATTTTTCTCGGTCTAAACAAGCCCAGGACAAATCTCATTATAAATGGCCTAGCAGTTAAATTAGCGCAATCTGTTCTATTGACGGTAGTAGCAATGACTTTTATTAAAACTTCATTGTCCTTTGGACTGGTTCTTTCAATAGACTCAACCACTATCTGATTTGGAGAACAATATGTTCTGCGGATCGCAGCCTTCATTGTGTTCATATTTCTTTTTGTTAAATGGTCCACAACACCGGTTTAAGTAGCTCCCTAGCATACTTCCATAAAACTATTAATTTTTTATTGCCCTGGGTTTACCAAACTGATAAAACACAATTTTTAGCAACAAAAGGATGAACTGAATAATTCCGCACAACGGCAATATTAACATGTAAAGCCATAACATTACGCCAGGACCATTTTCATCCCACATATTCCCCCCTGAGCTGGTTGCAAAGAATGCATAAGCTATAGGAAACATGAACACCAAGGTATTGGCAATAAGAATAAAATTCAGAAAATTTTTTCTTGTCCTATTATTGTCCTTAACCATACAGAGGAAAATAGTTGATACAGGTAAAATCAAAAATAGCAATAGTATCATAATATTTTCCATGCGCTTGTTATAGTTGTTAAGGTTGACGGGTATGCACAGTAGCGGCGTAATCTGCAACCTGCTATATCCTGGTTTCGGAGTTAAAGATATAGTAATTTTTCCGTAGCAGGTATAGGGTTGGTTATTGGGCATACCCATTGTTCTGCCCTAGCCCCCTAACGGAAATTATTATTCTAATATCACGGGCGTCATCCAAAATAGAAAAACCCAGCACTGTGGCTGGGCTTCTGTTATAAAATATACCTAAAAAGGTTACTCCTTGGTAAAATAAAAGCGTTCCGTGGTCCGGGGCAATTGTCCATCATTAAACTCAAATCGCAGTTCTGCGGAATAGTTGCCATTGGGCATTAAATATATTTTTGTGGTCGCATAGTTTCTTTGGTGGTAGTTGTGTATTCCTTCTACTAGAGTTTTACTACTATTAATGGTTACCCAAAGGTCCCCACACTCATCCGTATTGTCCCCATATTCAAACAATTGCGAATAGAATACAGCCCCATCTGCATCATAAATAGTGATTTGGGCGCTGCTTGGGGTCCAGGGATACTCTTCCCAAAAGCCTAAAAATTCACCTAAAAAAGTAAGTTGGGTGTAATTTAAGCACTGGGAGCTATCTGCCGATCTAACATTTACAGACCTTATGTAGGGTTGTGTATTTATTATTTTAAGCTTTAGCAATCCTTCATCCCCAGAAACCACATGGCCGGAAATAAAGTTAACATATGCGTGGTAATTCATTAAATATTGATACGTATCCCGTATTTGCAATCCAACAAATGTCTTTCTTTCCGACTCTCTAGGGTCCTGTCCAAGAAAATCTTCTGGAATGGTAAATCGCAGGGAATCTGCAACCTTAGTCGTTGCCATGGCCACACTGTCTGTCCTATCCTCGTTAACCAAATAAAGCGCAACCTCATCATAATCTTTTAGACCTTCTGCATGGATGGTAATTTCTTGGTTAGTGTGAGCAAACAGTAAGGTTGGCGAAGTATACCCCGGTTCCTTATCTAACAATAATTTATTATAATCTATAGTTACTGACTTGGTGGTAAAGTAATAGGTATCGGATTCCTTTGTACTACTCTTATTGGAAATTTGCACCTTAAATTCATAGGCGGTGGCCCTTTCCAAATTGGTCAGCTCTACCCTACTCCCCCCAAAAGCCAACTCTTGGAAAGTACCGCCCGTATTTTTCTTTCTGTACAATACAGTGCGGTTGTCGTAGGAAAACGAACCGTAAAAAATAAGGTTTGCAGAAGTATAGGTTATGTTATTTACTTCCGGCTGAAAATCATTGAATTCCAGTTCCGCTTCCGGCTCCTCTGAACTGCAGGAAATTAAAAGCATACCCAAACTAGCCACAAGGGCCATTTTTGTTAGTGTTTTAAGCATAAAATAAATATTGGATTAAAGATTTACGTGCTTTGAGGTTATAATTTAATAGTACGGCCATAAAAAGTTAAGCTGTAAAAATAAAAATTTTAACAAGAAAAACCTTAATCTATAGTAGAGATAGATCTACCCAAATGCTGTGTGTGAATTTCATAAATAGAACAGACTATATCAGATTATATGTTCTATTTATTTTTTACTTCGCCCAAATACCTAGCTGTAGGCTCGCGTCCTTGGACGTTTTTGGTACAGGCAGTAGTAGCTGCTGCCATCCCTGGTGTTAACCGTTACTATTTTATCTTTCGTTATGTCCTTTCCCCTCTAGTATTTTAGGAACGGACTTTTCAATCCTGGAAACACGGGTTTTAGATTGCTTGGCCTGAGAAAAATACAACAAATAGCCGCGTTGCCTACCAGGAGTCAAACTTTTGAACGCAGATTGCAACTCAGGGTTATTCCTCAATGCCTGTTTAAACTCATCTGCCATTTTAAATTGGGAGGTCTTTTTCAGTTTAACTACCAGTCCCGCCTTTTCCACTTCAATAGCCTCAAAGATATAGGCTTTGATAATTGGCTTTAGATTGGTGATTTCCTCAGGCCTGGTAAATCTCAATTGCCTTGCCGATTGTACATTTTCCGTTTGCTGCACCAAAATATTGTGGCTGTCTTCCAGTAGTGCCCCTTTGTGAAAAAGTAAGGCACAATACCCCTTAAATCCGTGTATGAGCACTATGTTCTTTTCTTGAAATGTATAACAAGGGTGCATCCATTTAAAATCTTCTATAAGTCCGCAATCAAGGCATATTTCCCTCAACAACTTTGTTTCTTCTTTCCACCTTTTTATCTGTTCTATATATTTATCCACTTTTTCCATTTCTCAAAATCCTTTAATGGTTGTTTTCTGTTTTTAGGCCTGTTTGCCAAATAAACACTGTATTGTGGAACTAGGTTGCCTAGACTTTTTTTGCAACAGCGCAAGGCCGCTACTGCTCTTCCCAAACCATTGCCACTTTCCCCTTGGTACGCATGGCCTCTATATACCTTATGGCCTCGGGTATTTGGGTATAGGGGTAGGTTTTGTCCAAATGAACTTTAACCTTCCCGCTCTCTATCAAGGATGCCAATGTCTCCAAATCCGCTCTATTGGCTTTTGCTGTAAACTGTGTCAATGGAAATTTGCTTAAAGCATTTTTTAAGAGCACCCTTATCATATGACCTATAGTGGTAAAGCCTACTACCACCCCACGGTCTCCCATACGCCGATAATCGTTGTGGGTGAGATTACCATGGGTATCTATGACCAAGCTGTACCTACCCTTATGTTGATGAATATTTACCTTATCATAGGCAATAACTTCATCGGCTCCCAAGGTCCTTACAAAATCTACATTCTTAGCAGAACATACCCCAGTTACCTTAGCGCCATAGGCCTTTGCAATTTGAACTGCAAAATGACCTACACCTCCTGAGGAGCCGTTGATCAAAACCGATTCCCCTTCTTTGAGTTGTCCGTGTGCAATGAGGGCCTGTAAAGCTGTTAGTCCGGCTATGGGTACGCTTGCCATTTCTGTAAAACTGGCATTTTTGGGCATAATACCACATACATCTGCCGGGGCACTGACATATTGGGCAAATGCAGCTCCCAGTATTTCTCCAAATACCCGGTCGCCTATTGCCAGCTGGTCTACATTCCTCCCCACTTCCTGTACAACACCTGCAAAGTCGGCCCCAAGAATTTTTTCTTTTGGATGGAACAGCCCAAAAGAGAAGCGCGCAAAAAAAGGCTTCCCCCTAAGAATATGCCAGTCAGCCGGATTGGCCGAATTGGCCATAACCTTGACCAGGATATGGTCATCTTTTAGTATAGGCCTTTCTACCTCTTCCAGTTGAAGTAATTCTGGCCCACCATATTTAGATCTCGTAAAAGCTTTCATTTCAAATCATTTTACTGCTGGGATTGTCCAACAAATAAAGTTCCACTATTTACACCTATTGCTAGTGCAGTAATTTACCACTACTACATGCCCTATGTGGGTTATAAGATGTTTTAGGATGTACAGCGGGGGAAATACTACAACCGGGGCCTAGCTAGTATTTTTCTAAGATATTAAAAATAAGAATGAAAAAGCTCCCATAACAGATATTATCGCCATGGATTCCCCTCTTCCCTCTTTGTTGGCAAGTAGGCGTTGTAACAGCATGATGCTTACCAGATGGGATAGGCAGGCTACCGCCAGCGGGGATTGGTATACGTTGGTTTTAGAGTGCATTCTCTTTTAAATCCTTAGCTAAACTTGCAATTTTTAATTTTTTGTTCCGCTTTAAGTATTCCCAATCGGTTGAATTGTCAATCATCAACTGGCGATTATAATAATTCATATGCTCAAGAATGGCAAAAACATTGGCCAACATCCCCCATAAAATTAAGTTTTCAGGTATAGTTTCCCAGTGATTTTGATACAATTGAAGAGCCAAAATTATTGGAATAAGACCAATTAATATCAAATTCATTTTTTTGGACTTCCTGAAAATATTGAGGTTTTTTTCTTGATCAAAGGGTTTGTTCAGCAATCTATATAACTTTAGTTTCCAATAATGTTGACCCTGAATCAGTATTATTGTACAAACTAAAATTCCGTACAACAGAAAAAATATATGTGCAAATGAGTTATTAAAGAGCAGATAAACCAATATGGCCGGGAAAGTCACAAAAGCGTGAAATCTTTCCATAGGATAATAACTCTTTAGTCTTTTAATCAGTTTTTGTTTGCTCATATATATTTGCAGCTTGCACCTAAGGTGTTTGTATAAGATGAACTGGGTGTTTAAGCACTAAATCTAGCAAATAAATCACAGATAGTAAGCCGGTCCTGCCATGCCTTCTTTTAGAGTGGGAGAACTATCGCAGGCAGTCAAGAACTAACAACCCGTCAGTAAACCCGTGCCGGTACGGATGGGAATGATTTGTCTGGCTGGTCAATTTAATACGGCGTTGGCAGCCGCCTTTTCCTTTTTAAAACTATGTAATAACATTCCAATAATTACCAATACAATTCCAATAATAGAGTACATATCCGGTAAGTGAATTTTTAAAATAATGATTTCTCCAACAAGAGCAAATAGAACTTCAGCAGATTGTGTAGCTTCTACAGAAGCCAATGCTTTCTCATCTTTTTGAACTTTATCTGTTGCCATAAAAAACAGAACAGTAGCAATAACACCTGAACATATGGCAACTATTAATGTTTGATATACTTGCGGTTCATTAGGCAGTTCATTTATGGTAACGCCGTAGAACGATAATAATACCCAAAAAGGCATACTTCCTAACGTCATTCCTAATGTTCTTTGAATGGCGTTTAGCTTACCGTTGGTAACCTGCATCATTTTTCTATTACCTATAGGGTAGGCAAAGGCAGCAATTAAAACAGGAACTGTTCCCAGTAAGAGTTCATTTGTTGAAATAGATTTAGCTTGACTTATTTGCATAATTAAAATGCCTATCAATATTATTAACGAGAAAGCAAGTGCTTGCAGTGATATAGTTCCCTTAAAGCTGGTTTTATTGATAATTGGTGATATTAACATTCCAGCTATAATAGTAATTTGCCAAGTACTTGCTACGAGCCAAGAAGGTCCATATGCGGCCGCAAAAGTTAAAGGTGCGTAGAAGACTCCAAAACCAATTGTACTCCAAAGTATCCATTGCCAAGGGTTTTTCTTCATTTCTCTTAGCAATGGCTTCAGATTTTTTCTAAAAAGAACCAAAACCAAAAGGAAAGGAACCATCCAAAAGAAACGTAGCGAAGAACTCCAGATCCAATGTCCACCATCCACTGACATTAATCTATTTAGTACAAAAGTTACTGCAAAAAATAAGGCGGATAATACGCCTAACAAAATTGCCGTTGATTTATTTGATTTCATTTAAGGTTGTCTTGTTTTTTTAGTTGCTGCCAACGTAGGTACAAAGTAACATTTCTCCATATAGCTACCATAAATAGTTGGTACTACCTACTATTGGTCCTAGGATTGTTATAAATTTTTTGTGAGTATACAGAGAGGTAAATACTACAACCTCATAAGTGTTTACAAGCCTCGAATATAAACAAATATACCAATTGGAGCAGCTCCCTATACCTGTTTTATTGCTGTAATTTCCTCTTGCCTTTTGGCATCATTTATTGGAATGCTTATATAAGAGAACGGGCGTATGGCCCGGTTCATTAACACTACCATCACCATATAGTGCAAAGTACAGCCCTTCCCCATCTATGTTTGCGACAGTGTAGGCCCTTGCCTTGCTGTTATGGGTCAATAATGGCCATTGCCTGTTGGTAAGTAACTATTGTAGCCATAATGTCTGCCGGACGGGATAGGCAGGCTGGCACCAGCGGGACAGGACCAAGGCTTTTCATAGGGTACAATGTTGTCAACGGTCTTTTATGTTCTGTTGTTAACCCTTTTTAAATGCACTTGATGTTTTCACTTTTAAATTGCTTTCCTCTTTTTTCATACCCCAAATTGTCTCAAATGGTGGTCAGTATGTTTATAGTCCAAATATCCTATTTGCTCTCTTGTCATCTTTCCAAAAAAAGTATGTACAAAATCGGGATTTGAAAAATGTTCAAATTCTCTGATTAAACCAATCCATTTCTCTTTTTGAACTGATACATTTCCGTTGCTTTCTATTACTTTAAGTTCATCTAAAGTTCCCATATTTTGCTTCAATGGCATTTCATCTTTTATCATACTTTTCAAAGCCATTTTCCCAAATATTTTTCCAATAAATGCTTGTTTATATATTGGATCGTTCTTTCCTAATAACCATTCATCATAAAGAGTGCAATGTTTCAACATTTGTGAAACATTCATTTT
>JBFHGV010000132.1:0-7501 GCA_041582955.1 Arenibacter sp. | reverse complement strand
TGGGCACTTTTTGTAACGGCAGTTATTGGTGTAATCTCTTTCCCGGTACTTTTATCGGCAGCATTGTTGTTGATAATGGATAGAAGTTTTGGTACTTCATTCTTCCTATCGGATATTTTTATCCAAGGAGAAGTACTGCATTTCCAAGGTGGATCGCCAGTATTATACGAGCATTTATTTTGGTTTTTGGGCCACCCGGAAGTATATATTGTAATCCTTCCTGCAATGGGTATGGTATCTGAAATTATGGCAGTAAATGCACGTAAGCCTATTTTTGGGTATAGGGCAATGATTGCTTCTATTTTGGCTATTGCCTTCTTGTCTACCATTGTTTGGGGACACCATATGTTTATTTCTGGTATGAACCCCTTCCTTGGATCGGTATTTACATTTACTACCTTGTTGATCGCAATTCCTTCAGCGGTAAAGGCCTTTAACTGGATTACCACACTTTGGAAAGGTAACTTACAGCTTAACCCGGGAATGTTATTTTCCATTGGTATGGTTTCTACCTTTATCTCTGGTGGTTTAACTGGGATTATTTTGGGGGATAGTACCTTGGATATCAATGTGCACGATACCTATTTTGTGGTAGCTCACTTCCATTTGGTAATGGGTATATCTGCACTTTACGGAATGTTTGCAGGTATCTACCATTGGTTCCCAAAGATGTTCGGTAGAATGATGAATAAGAATCTAGGTTATGTACATTTTTGGATTACTGCAGTATGTTCCTATGGCGTTTTCTTCCCTATGCATTTTGTGGGAATGGCCGGGGTACCACGTAGATATTATGAAAATACGGCTTTCCCAATGTTTGATGACCTAACGGATATACAAGTATTAATGACTATGTTCGCTATTGTTGCGGCCTTTACACAATTGATATTTATCTTTAACTTTGTGAGAAGTATGTTCTATGGTAAGAAAGCGGAACAGAACCCTTGGAATGCTACCAGTTTGGAATGGACTACACCAGTAGAACATATCCATGGTAACTGGCCTGGAGCTATTCCTGAAGTACACCGTTGGGCTTATGATTATAGTAAGACGGATGAAAATGGTGAATATATTATTCCAGGACAGGATTTTGTAGCTCAGACCGTTCCCTTGAAAGATGGGGAAGAGGAATTGCAACATTAGACCCTTGAATCTAACAATATTAAAAAGTCCATCGCTAAGATGGACTTTTTTTGTACCTTCCATTTACCTAAAGCATGGTTGTTGCCTGGTACAGGAAGATGGGTATGGTTGGTTACATGTTTTGGCATTCTTTTTTTTCATTTAAAGCGATACAGGTGAAACATATTCTATTATTTTTTCTGCTAACGGTTAGTTGTATAGTTTATTCCCAACGTAAACCTAAGATCAAAGGAAACAGGAATGTGGTGGTGGTTACAGAAACCCTCCCTTCATTTAATGCTATTCAGTTGAATGATGATATTGAGATTAAACTTCAGTCCTCTTCTGTGGAGGGCTATACCATAGAGGCGGATGATAATTTAATAGATATCCTAAATTTCAAGGTAGAGGACCAAACCTTGATTATTAGCTCATACTATAAGGTTACTAGTAAAAAGAAATTTGATATAACCGTCAACTTTAGTCGGTTGAATGAAGTGAGTGCTTATGATGGCAAATTGGTGGCCAAGGATGGCATTATAACGGATTTGTTGCACCTAAGTACCTTTGGTTCTGCAGAAGTGGATATGGACGTTAATACGGAGGTATTGTCTATTATTATGGAAGGGAATAGCAGGGGCGATTTAAAGGTGGACAGTGATACTTTGAATGTTAGTTTAATGGCTAAGGCCAAATTGGGTCTCTACGGGGTAATTAAAACCGCAGAAGTGGTAATGACCCAAAACGCTGATGCCGATTTGGAAGGGGTTACAGATACCTTAGTGGTTAATTTGTTTGATAATGCAGACCTCAAGGCAAAACGTTTGGAGGCCAATTACGCAGAGGCATCACTGGAAGGTAATGCCTCGGTGGAGGTTTGGTGTACCAATGAACTGCAGCTTAGTTCACAAGGATCGGCCAAGACCTATGTATATGGGGAGGGCAAAATTGGCCTGCTCCAATTTTTGGATACTTCTGAGTTGTATAAACGGAAGAATTAACGGCTAATCGGGGCCGTTAAACAATGTTCGGGAATCCCATATCCCTCTACCAAACTTTGGAGGTGGGGCCGCAATTCGGTGCAAAGTCGTTCTACACGCTGCCGTATGGCCTTGGATTTGTTTCCGCCTATATACCCTTGTTCCAAATACCAAGAAGCGTCCTGTTTAATTTCATCTAGTGCGAATAGACAGCCAAGTTTTTGAAAAAGCTCCCTGTATTTTATATCTTCTATACCAAGCGTGTACTCGTAAAAGCTTGCATAGGCCAATTCACAACTATAGGCTTTTCCCAAAGCCAATAGATGGGTCTGTACCTTTAGAAATGCCTGATAGGTGGGTATGCCTTTTTTTATGTAGTTTCTGATTCGCATGGCAACCGAATAGGTAAGTCTTCTTGTTCTATAATCAAAGGCATGTTGGTGAAATTTGGGGTTGTACAGGTGCTCCTTATCTACTTTGTTGGCGTAAATGGGGTTAATGGTAACTAGTTTATCCCGTATCTGGGAGCTTAAGAGTTTTAGGACCGCAGCAAATCCAGAGCTGTTAAATTCTGAATTGAAATCGGATAATATACCCTTGGCAGCCAATTGAAGGAGTACGGTATTATCGCCCTCAAAAGTGGTAAATATATCAACATCGGCCTTAAGGTCGGCTATTCTATTTTCTTGTAAGTAGCCCTTTCCTCCACAGGCCTCCCTGCATTCTTGAATAGTGTCGTTGGCAAACCATGTAATGATGGCCTTTAAAGCTGCTGCTTGGGTTTCAATTTTTCTCTTGTCTGTAATAACCGGGTCGCTGTAGGCAGTCATTAGTTGATCCAAAGCTGCCTGGTACACATAGGATTTGGCTATGGGAGGGGTTAGCCTAAGTTGATGGGAAGGATAGTCTATGATCAGATCTTCCTGGGATTTTAGACTGTCATTGAACTGCCTTCTCTGCAGTGCATATTTTACTGCAATGCTCAGGGCCATTTTTGCTCCGCTCAATGCCCCTTTGGCCACACAGATTCTACCCCCTACCAAGGTGCCCAACATGGTGAAGAAACGCTTATTGGGGTTTTTTATATCAGAATAATAAGTGCCATCTGCCAGTATATCCCCGTAATTGTTCAATAGATTTTCCCTGGGTACTTCCACCTGGTTGAACCATATTTTTCCATTGTCCACGCCGTTTAGACCTAATTTGTAACCATTGTCTTCTATTCGGACGCCTGGCATCAGTTTGTTTTCACCGTCTCGGATGGGGACCAAAACGGCATGCACCCCATGGTTTCTGCCGCTCACTATAAGTTGAGCAAATACCGTAGCCATGGTGCCGTGTAGGGCATTGCCAATATATTCCTTGTTGTCATCTTTTCCTGGGGTATGTATGGTTATACTGTCCCGTTCCAAATTGTAGGTTGCAGTGGTTTTAATGCCTCTTACATTTGAGCCGTGCCCCGTTTCGGTCATGGCAAAGCAACCCAACAGTTGGCCTTCTCCAATATTTTTTAAATAACGATCATGGTGTTTTTTGGTGCCCAACTTTTGTATGCTGCCCCCAAAAAGCCCAAATTGTACCCCAAACTTTACGGTAAGACTTCCATCTGCGTAGAGTAGGTTCTCAAAAACATGGGCATAAAGGGGCATGTTGTTTTTACCACCATACACTTCTGGGTAGGCAATGGCGCCATACCCATTTTTGGACAAGTGCTGAAGCTGTGACTGCACTTTTTGTCTAAAAACTTCCTTATCGTTCATGATACTCCACCCATAAACGGGGTGGTCCAAAAAGCTTCTAAAGCCATCTATTTCTTCGGAATACTTGCCTTTTAGAATAGTGTCTATTTCCTGGGCCTTGTAATAATCGGATGTCCTTTTACTAACCACTTCTACCTGAAACAGATGGTGATAGTGATTGGGCTGTATTCCCAGGTTGATCTCAATGGCGGCCAAGTCTTCATTAAAGCTTGCCGTAGAATCATATTTTGAAATTAATTTTCTGCTAAAGGAAGTCAAGGGATGGGGGTCACTTTCAATCAGTTTTATCTTGGAGTGGGAAATACTGCGCTGCCAGGATTTAATTTCGTTGGCCTTTGGGGGCTTTTCCCTGTTCAGCCAGCTATGTAGTGTCTCTCGCTCTGTTTCGGTTAGGTTTTGGTCTTCTGCTATGGTTCTTTTAACCACGGCAATTTCAGAGGTAGACAGCAGGTCATCTGACCAAATCACGAAAAAGAAAGGAAGGTACTGTAATATGCTTGGAGAATAATTGGTCTGTATCATGAAATGAATTTACATTTTTTAACTATAAGTTTTGGTATATCGCTGTATTTAATTCAACGGGATCCTAGGGTTTCTAATCTGTGTTTTCATGGGAAATCTACGCTAATTTGCATTATCTTTGTTGGTGTATGAATGAGAACCTAGATCCCACGGCGAGTAATTTTTCCAATGAAGAATTTGAAATTGAAAGGGCTTTGCGGCCCATTTCTTTTGATGATTTTACGGGGCAGGAACAAGTACTTGAAAACCTCAAGATATTTGTACAGGCGGCTAATTTAAGGGGAGAGGCCTTGGACCATACACTTTTTCACGGACCTCCGGGACTAGGGAAGACTACCTTGGCCCATATTTTGGCCAATGAACTGGGTGTGGGTATTAAAATGACCTCGGGCCCGGTGTTGGATAAGCCCGGGGATTTAGCTGGACTCTTGACCAATTTGGACGAAAGGGATGTGCTATTTATTGATGAAATCCATAGGCTTAGTCCCATAGTGGAGGAATACTTGTATTCCGCAATGGAAGATTATAAAATTGATATTATGATTGAATCGGGCCCCAACGCCCGATCGGTACAGATAAACCTTAATCCCTTTACTTTAATAGGGGCTACCACACGCTCCGGGCTGTTAACGGCCCCTATGCGGGCGCGATTTGGAATACAGAGCAGGCTACAATACTATTCTACCGAGTTGCTGTCTACCATTGTAGAACGAAGTGCAGAGATATTGAAGACGCCCATCACCCAAGATGCGGCCATTGAAATAGCGGGTAGGAGTAGGGGTACCCCTAGGATATGTAACGCCTTGTTAAGACGTGTTCGTGATTTTGCCCAGATAAAGGGGAACGGCAATATTGATTTGGAAATATCGAGATTTGGTCTTAAAGCATTGAATGTTGATGCCCATGGACTGGATGAAATGGATAATAAGATATTGACCACCATTATAGATAAGTTTAAAGGTGGCCCCGTGGGAATTACCACTTTGGCCACCGCTGTTTCCGAAAGCGCCGAGACCATAGAGGAAGTGTATGAACCCTTTTTAATACAACAAGGGTTTATCATGAGAACCCCTAGGGGCAGGGAGGTTACAGAATTGGCCTATAAGCACCTGGGAAGAATAAAAGGGAATATACAAGGGGGACTTTTTTAACTGCCCACCCCTCTTGGGGGTATGGTATACCCCGGAACGGGACAGACTTCATAAACATGAACAATTTAAAATTGGTGTCTAGGTTTCAGGTACTCAGGAATGCAAGGAGAATCCTTAAAAACCCACTGCCCTTCCACCATGAAAATTTTGAGTTACATGGCGATTCCTTTAGGGTAGAGCTGTCTACCAAGGAGACAATACTTTTTACTCGGAGTCCAGGTTTAATCAAACACATTCTACAAAAACAACACAGGAGTTACCAGAAGTCGCCCTTACAAACAGTAGACTTGGCAAAATATATAGGTCATGGGCTTTTAACCTCTAATGGGGAACACTGGCGTAAGCACAGGAGAATGGTGCAGCCTGCTTTTCACAAGAAGGAACTCCAAACTTTAATGGAGGTAATGCGAAAGACAATTTTAACCCAATTGGCACGTATTGAACCCAATACAGAAAAGGATGTTTTTTCACTTTTGGGGGATCTCGCTTTTCAAGTGGTGGCAAAGTCTCTTTTCAGTAGCTCAAATATAGGGGAGGGCATGGAACAGCTACAGCAGATTACGGAAGCCAATCAGCGGATGTTGATCAAAGAAATGAGGCAGCCTTATTTAAGGTGGTGGTACAAACTCAATGGTAGTATTGATAGGCATTTGAATAGGGCAGCTAAAGCTAGGGGCTTGCTCTTGGAGATTGTAGAGGAAAGAAGAAGTGCTGGCGGCAAAGGGAGCGATCTTTTAAATATGCTTCTGGAATCGCGCTATGAAGACGGGTCAAGGATGCCCGACGGGCAGCTTATAGATGAATTGTTGATTCTATTTACTGCTGGCCATGAAACAACAGCCAATGCCCTTAGTTTTACTTTGCTCTTACTTGCTCAGCACCCCGAAATCCAAGAGCAATTATATGAAGAGATTATTGGAGTAGATTTGGAACAGTCTGGAGCCGATCTGATGCACAAGCTGATGGAACTGCATTTTGTTAAACAATGTTTGGAGGAATCAATGAGGTTGTACCCGCCGGTTTATGTGATAGACAGGATAGCTATCCAAGACGATACCTTTCAAGAGCTTTTTCTTCCAAAGGGAACCATGGTGCTGATGTCCATGTACGAATTGCACAGGCACCCTAACTTTTGGGAAAGAGCGGAAGAATTCCTTCCCAGCCGCTTTACTACTGTAGATAGGAAGGATTACGCCGAACACTATTATCCTTTTGGTGCCGGTCCCCGTATGTGCGTTGGCAATAATTTTGCCATGTATGAAATGATCATCGCACTGGCCGAAATTGTTAGGAAATACAAAATATACACATCGCTAAATACCATAGAGGTAAACCCGTTAATTTCCCTTAAACCAAAGTGTGTACCTTTACAATTTAAAGAACGATAATATATTTTGAAGAGTGTAGCTAAACATACCCAACTTATAAAGGCCGAAGCAAAACGCCTAGGTTTCTTGTCCTGTGGCATATCCCAAGCCAATTTTTTGGAGGAAGAGGCGCCCCGTTTGGAAAAATGGCTCAATAAGAACATGAATGGGGAAATGGCATATATGGAAAACTATTTTGATAAGCGTTTGGATCCCAGGCTTCTGGTAGATGATGCTAAATCTGTTATTTCCGTCTTACTTAATTATTATCCAGATGAACAACAGGAACCAGACAGTTACAAGCTCTCCAAATACGCCTATGGGCATGATTATCATCATGTCATAAAATCAAAGTTAAAGTCGCTTCAGCAGTTTATTGTCCAAGAAATTGGAGAGGTCAATGGGCGGGCCTTTGTTGACTCCGCTCCTGTATTGGACAAGGCTTGGGCAGCCAAAAGTGGACTGGGGTGGATAGGGAAGCACAGTAATTTATTGACCCGGCAACAAGGGTCGTTTTATTTTATTGCCGAATTGATCGTGGATTTGGAATTGGAGTATGATCATCCGGTAACGGACCATTGCGGAACCTGTACCGCCTG
>JBFHGV010000131.1:0-7507 GCA_041582955.1 Arenibacter sp. | reverse complement strand
TATACGCTGTTGGAATGTACCATTCCCAAAGAGGCCCAATTGGTCATAAAGATATACGAATCCTCTAACGACATTTTGGAGAATCCCTTATTTTCTGTCCCAGACCGTCCTGAAGACAATATACCAATGCCATTTGTGCTAAACGACGCTATTATAGTTACCAAAAAAATTAAGTTTTGATCAAGACCATAGGCATATTGGGATGTGGTTGGCTAGGTTTTCCTTTGGCCAATGCTTTGGTGGAGCAGCAGTACCAAATCCACGGAAGTAGCACCACCAAAGAAAAATTGAATTCCTTGGAAGCGTCCGGGATTGAACCCTACCACATTGAGCTTACCGAAAATGGGATCAAAGGGGCTGTGGATAGCTTTTTGGAGCAACTGGACCTCCTTATTATCAACGTCCCCCCCAGACTGCGGAAAGCGCCCAAGGAAAGCTATACAGAAAAAATGAGGCTATTGCATACAGCAATAAAGAAAACACCGCTTAAAAGAATTATGTTCATAAGCAGTACCGCTGTATACGGAAATATTGATGCCGTATTAAATGAAGACAGTGCGGCCAGGCCCAACACCGAATCCGGAGAACAACTTTTGGCGTCCGAGAACATTTTCTATCAGGACAGGACACTCCACACCACGATCATACGATTAGGGGGACTCATTGGCCCCAATAGACATCCCGTTACTTTTCTTGCCGGAAAAACCGATCTAAAAAATGGAGATCACCCCATTAACCTAATACATTTGGACGATTGTATTGGCATCATCAAACAGCTCATAAAGGACAATTTAAAAAATGGGATCATAAACGCGGTATACCCCCATCATCCCTCAAAAAAAGAGTACTATACCTCTGAAGCCCAAAAAAGAGGGCTCCTACCCCCCAATTACAGCCTAAATACCAACACGTTAGGAAATAAAATCGTTGAAAGTAAATATATAAATGTTAAAACTTACAGTTTTATGACCTCTATTGTAAGTTGATTCACCACACTTTTTTGCACTTTCACAACAAAGCCCCCTTATTTTAGTTAAATTATATCGTTGATTATTAACGTTTTATCGGAGATGACGTACCTTTAAACAAACGAAATAAAACAAATAATCATGGAAAATTCAGGTCTAAAAAGAAGAGTAATTTCGGAAATTAAAAATCTAATTTCCAATAGTTGCTCCAAAAACAAACAGTCCCAAAAATTTCAAAATTTGCACGTTGCACTGTTAAAAAAACACTACAATGCGGCGGAGGTATCCATTGACTACCACAGAAAAAGGGTGATAATGGACATTGTTATGGATGACAGCTGTTATGACCCCAAAAAAATGAATGATTCCTTACCTGTCTTAAGAGCCAATTTACTTTTCGGCAACTTAAAAGACTTCCTATATTCCTCATTGGACAAGGACCATATGAGTATTGCGTTTTACGCCAAGCTACTAAAGAGGTATAAGAATAGAAATACAAAACTAAGCATGGCCTAAATGCTATAAGACCTACTGTGATACAAAAGGATGCCTTAGGGCGTCCTTTTTTATTGCCTATCAAAGGTTTAAGAACATACTTGATAAATGGATAGAAATAATTTATTAGTTTTGGCTCAGCAAAAAAATATGATAATGAAGAAAATTATTCTGGCAGTACTACTTATAGCGGGATTTACTGCCAAGGCCCAAACAAAGAGTGAACTCCTTAAGCACTATGAGGCCTATTACGATCAGATGAGGCAACAGGGAGACATCAATGGTGTTATCAGCGCCATAACCCACCTTAATTTACTTGACCCCAGCAAAGAGCGTAAAGATACCTTGGCGTACATTTACACTACAGACAATCAACACCTACAGGCCCTCAATACCATTGGAATAGAAAAAAACGAGTCAGATTCCGATTTGGGAGTACAGGTAAAGGCCATTTCTTTAAAGGCTTTGAACCAACCTAAAAGGGCCTTGGAACAATTTGAAATTCTTTACAAAAGAACACCCAATGCATACCTGGCCTACGAACTCGCAGATTTAAAAATTCAGACAGGTGACAATGAGGGGGCTGCGGCCAATATAGAATATGGCATCGCCAATGCCAAAGACGATATGAAATATGCCTTTTACGAAAGACAACAGCCCTATGAGGTATCCTTAAAAGCGGCTTTGATCCACCTAAAGGCCTTGGTTGAATTTAACAAGGACCAAAACAATATAGACCAGGCACTGGCCACTATTGACGAAGCTTTAAAAATAGACCCCAACTTTAATTTGGCAAGTCTAAGTAGGCAGGCCCTACAGTCCAGAAAAGACAAAAAGGCCAATGCGGAAGCAGCAGAAAAGCCTGAAGAAAAACAATAACAGGGCAAAATACAAATACCCTTTGGGGATAAAAAAACCACTGAACATCAGTGGTTTTTTTATTTTCCAAGTGTCCGTTCAACACTTTGTACCTACCCATAGCAGCACCCTATTTTAAATGGGGCACTTCACAAGCCTTAATTGGGATCTTGCCCGGTTTGCCAAAATTCCCCTAATAAATTCGGTTTTCGCCTTCTCATAAATTTATAAGGCATTAAAATAGAACATCCCTCCCACTCCATATCAGGCGCCGTGAAAAGAACGTAATCCGATTATGAGTTTGAAATCTCGGGATTCTAAAAACTATAGGAAGAAAAAAGTACTTATACTATTGCCCTACTAATTATTGGATATTAAGCTGGTATCCAAAACACTGTTCACCAATACGTTGAATTGGCCTCTATATGCATTATAAGCTTGGACCATTTCGATAGTGGAGGATTTTACACCCTCCCTGTATTCCAGATTGCCCTTGGTTTTAAGAACAAAGGTTTTAAAGACTTTTTGTCTGCTCTTTATTTGCGGTTTATCAAAGGTTTCAGGATAAGTAGATGCCTCCAATGCCTTTTGTTTTTCAATTAAATCCTCAATTACCAAAACCAAATCTTCTCTATTGTCCACATTATAAAGCGACATAAAGGTATTTTCCAGGTCTTTAAATTCTTGCCAATCCTCAAGAATAATAGCCGCCTTGTTATTTACGGCAGATGGTTTGGGCAGGGAATCTACACTAAAGAACGCTGCTGCCGTTTCTTTAGGTGCATTAGATGTTTTCCCTTGATTGCAGGAAGACAACAGTATACACACCAAGCCATAAAACAATATTTTTCCCATGGGACCAAGTTACAAATTTTAATAAAAGCTATCTTTATAGGACTTTTATTTAACTACATTTTAATGCACAGACCCATATTGATATTAGGTGCATGCGGACAAATAGGCACGGAACTCACCCTGGCCTTAAGGGAACGTTTTGGAAACAACCAAGTGATAGCCTCTGATATTAGGGAAGGCAGTGAGCTCTTGATGACATCCGGACCGTTTGAGCTCTTGGACGCCACCCAATACGAGGCTATGGAAAAAACAGTAGTAAAATATAATATAGCAGAGGTATACCTAATGGCCGCAATGTTGAGCGCCAAAGCCGAAAAATTCCCTAAACGCGCCTGGCATTTAAACATAAATTCTCTTTTAAACCTGCTTAATTTGGCTAAGGATAAAAAAGTGCAAAAAATTTTCTGGCCTTCCAGCATTGCTGTGTTTGGTCCAAAAACGCCCAAGGAACACACTCCACAATCTACGATAATGGATCCTACAACGGTTTATGGCATAAGTAAGCAAACCGGTGAGCGCTGGTGTTCCTATTATTTTGAAAAGCACGGGGTAGATATTAGAAGCCTTAGATATCCCGGACTAATAAGCTGGCGTACACCACCCGGTGGCGGCACAACGGATTACGCCATAGACATCTACCACAGTGCCCTTAAGCACAAGGAATACAGTTGCTTTCTAAAGGCAGATTCCAGGTTGCCCATGATGTATATGGACGATGCCATTAGGGCCACTATAAGCATTATGGATAGTGACCCTCTTAAAATCCGTGAGCGATCTTCCTATAATATAGCAGCCATGAGTTTTACTCCCTCTGAACTGGCACAAAGCATAAAAGGCCATATTCCAGATTTTAAAATTAAATATGAGCCCGACTTTAGGCAGGCCATTGCAGATTCTTGGCCCCATAGTATAGACGATTCCCAAGCGAGAAAGGATTGGGGCTGGAAGCCCCATTTTGACCTGGAAAAGACTACCCTGGAAATGCTGGGCAACCTAAAAAGCTAGCCTCCAACACCCCTAATTATCTTGGTCTACCTATATGATCCATAGACCAACCCCGACTTTATCCGTAAAATTTTATCTTACTTTCTATAGCCCTGATCATGATGTTCGCAATATCTTTTCCAGTGGCATTCTCTATCCCTTCCAGTCCAGGTGACGAATTTACCTCCAAGAGCAAAGGCCCTTTATTGGAACGTATGATATCTACACCTGCCACGGCAAGATTCAGTACTTTGGCGGCCTTTACCGCCAATTTTCTTTCTTCAGCGGTTATTTTTATGGTGGATGCCTTACCACCTTGGTGCAGGTTGGCCCTAAATTCACCTTTTTCGGCTTGGCGCTGAATGGAGGCCACAACCTTTCCATTCACTACAAAACAACGTATATCCTGTCCGTTGGCCTCTTTTATAAACTCTTGTACCAGAATGTTGGTCTGTACACTCTTAAAAGCATTGATAACGCTCTCTGCAGCCTTATTGGTCTCTGCCAACACCACTCCTTTGCCCTGGGTACTTTCCAATAGCTTTATGATCAGTGGTGCCCCATTCACCATACGGATCAGGTCTTTGGTATCCATTGGGGATTTGGCAAAGCCCGTTATGGGAATATGGATGTCATTTTTGGAAAAAAGCTGTGAGGCAAATAATTTGTCCCTGGACTGTGTGATGGCCTCGGCCGAATTTAAACAGTACACCCCAAGATTATCAAATTGTCTGATAAGGGCACAACCATAAAAAGTAATTGCCGGTTTTATCCTAGGGATTATAGCATCAAACTCATTTAAAATATTCCCCCCTCTGTACCGTATCTCAGGAGAGTTGGCATCCAATTTCATATAGGCATGCTCTACGTTTAGGAATACCATTTCATGGCCCAGGGCCTCACCTGCCTCCATAATCCTTTTATTACTATACAACAAGGGATTACTGGCCAATAGGGCAATTTTTAAGCCTGTTTTTTCCTTAAAATGGGAAGCGTATTTATCTGTTATTTCCTTGGGCGTAAAATCCTGCAGATTAAAACTAACTGCAGGATTAACAATAAACCGCTCGTTTAGCGCCTCCCTGCCCAAAAGCATGCGATATTCCATGGTGTCCCTATTGGCCAAGGTGAGCTCTATATCAAACGTAAGAGTTCCCACCCGCACTGGGGTCTTTATTACAAAGCGCTCCTCCGATATCCCCGAGGAACTCTTAACCGTCCTGCGGTCTACTAGTTTGGCACGACACTCAATATTAATGCCCCGATTATCTTGCAACGGGTTAACTTCAAATTTAACCCATTCATGGGCACCCTTGGTATAGACCTTTATATTGTTGGCCTGAATGGAAGAGGTCTTTGCCCCGGAATCAACCCTAGCCTTAATGGCCGGTATCTCCAAATCCTCAAAAACACACCACTCTTCACTACCAATAATACTAAGGTTGCTATACTCCATATCTTTATTAATATTTTGTTCCATATGTATACAAAGAAAAACACTGGACCCATTAGTTTCAAAACTAATTGAACATTATTTTATTAATTATTTTTAAGGTTTGCGTTAATTGTTGGCCGCTATGAGGAAAATATTTCCTTTGGATTGCTAAAACACTTAAACTCTACGTTATGACCATTGGGATCCTGAATAAAAAAAGATTTGTGCTCCCCTGTTTTGTCCTTCAGAAAAACTACTTCCTTTGTGTGTTCATAATCCGAATTGGACAGCTTGGTATACAATTGATCCCAAGTGCCATTATCCACGACAACCCCAAAATGAAAGGAAGGCAAAACAGTATCCTCAAATTTATAGGTCTTGAAGGAAAAACTAAAATTCCCGGCCTTGGTAAAGGTAATCTGGTTTCCAAAAAGATCAATATCCAACCATCGGGATGCATTTCTTCCCAAATTGGCACCTAAAAGGCTTACGTAAAAATCTTCAGTTTTACTTATACTCAAGCAGGGCAAAGCTAAATGGAATGGAGAATTTTTCATAGGGCATAATTTTAATGTTGATGGTTTATCTAAGGTAAGAAAAAGAACAACTCCAAATTATCTAAGTAATCTAAACACAAAAAGGTCCAGAACTTCCACCAAAATCAATATAATAATGACCCATTCCAATCTACTGCTTTCCCTATGGTCCCAAATACCCTTAAAAAGTTCCAGGTTTTCTTTGATAATCTCCAATCGCTCGTGGATATTTCTAAATCTAATTTTTAGATCAAAGGTCCTTTTCAGTTCCAGATTCAATTTATCCAGCTGTTCATTTTCCCAGGTAATATCGGGCTCGTCAAAAATATAGAGGTTTTCGGATATCTGGTTTTTTATGTTCAACACCTTCCCTATAAACTGCTTAAGCCTTATACCGGAAATGTTCAACTTGCCCTTTTGCTCCAAATACTTGGTATGCTCATTGGTTTCTTCCAACAGCTGTTCCGTTATTTGGTAATAGCGGTCCAATGCAACAGATTGTGTGGTATTCAACATCACCAATCTAATGGACTCGCTATCAAAACTAGGCAGTATTACTTTATCGAAAGCCACCTGTTGGCGGCCTTCGATTATTTCTACTTCCATGGTCTCGGTCAGTTGTGGGGAAGTACTGTCTTTGGAAATTTGCTCCAGAGATTTTAGGATCTTCGCCTGTTCACCTTGAGAATGGTTAAAAAAAGACACCAAACCGTATTGAAAAATGTATACAAATTTTTGGTCGCCATTTTTCAAATAAAGCTCATCACTGTCCGAAAATAACACCTCCAAGGGCAAATGCGTCCTGCATTGCCTAATATTTATGGAGGCCGCCATATGCACGGCAACTACCTCAAACATGGGTATTAGTCATCATCGTCATCTTCCATCCCTTTAATATCCACATCGGGAATGGCCGCTGGATCATCATCATCATAATCCTCATAGTCGTCCTCATCATAATTGGCCATGGTCTTTTCTAGCTTGGCACTGATTTTCACCAAATATTTGGTATCCTCAGTAGTCACTTCCACGGCCTCTATTCTTTCTCCTTGGGCATTTTTAAAGGAGATAATGTTAAGGTCGTCATAACCATCGGGATATTTCTCCACCAATAGCTTTAAAACTTCGGGGGTAAGTTTTTTAAAATCGACTATTACTCTTTTTAAATTGTCCATAATCTACATGTCTAATAGGTAAGCAAAAATTAAGGGCGCAACGATGGTTGCATCGCTTTCAATAATAAATTTTGGGGTGTTTATATCCAACTTGCCCCAAGTTATCTTTTCGTTAGGTACGGCACCGGAATAGGAACCATAACTAGTTGTGGAATCGCTAATTTGGCAAAAATAACTCCAGAACGGCGTATTGGTCCTTTC
>JBFHGV010000130.1:0-7518 GCA_041582955.1 Arenibacter sp. | reverse complement strand
TTGGCAAGGTGGCGCTCTACCAACTGAGCTATTTTCGCATTATACTTTATGAACGTAACATCCTTTTCAGATGCGGGAGCAAATTTAATATAATTCTATAAAAAGCAAAGAACTTTTTTCTAAAAAGAATTAAAATATTTCTAATGTGCCCAAGGTGAATAATTTAGGGGATGCCTTTTATAGTTCTTTTGACAAGCCCGTAGCCCTAGGCATTTTTCTTTTTAGAGAGCAATCGCTTTATTTCATTAAGTTTCATTAATGCCTCTACTGGGGTTAAGGTGTTGATGTCCAGATGTATAATTTCTTCCTTTATCTGTTCCAAAAGGGGGTCGTCCAAATTAAAGAAACTGAGTTGCATTTCGTTTTGCACCAATTGCAATTTATCGGACAATTCTTCGCTAGAATGCGATTTTTCCAATTTTTTAAGGATTTTGTTCGCCTTGTATATTACCTGATGTGGCATGCCCGCCATTTTGGCTACATGTATACCAAAACTGTGCTCACTGCCCCCAGGGGTCAATTTTCGCAAAAAGAGTACATTGTCCTTAAGTTCCTTGACCGATACATTAAAGTTTTTAATGCGTTCAAAAGTGCTGGTCATCTCATTTAGTTCATGATAATGCGTAGCAAACAGCGTCTTGGCCTTGGCAGGATGTTCATGAAGGTATTCGGATATGGCCCAGGCAATGGATATACCGTCATAGGTACTGGTTCCACGACCAATTTCATCCAGTAACACCAAACTCCTGTCCGAAAGGTTGTTGAGGATAGATGCCGTTTCGTTCATCTCCACCATAAAGGTAGACTCGCCCATGGAAATATTATCACTGGCACCTACACGGGTGAAAATTTTGTCGACATAACCAATTTTGGCCGAGCTGGCCGGTACAAAACTGCCCATCTGGGCCAAGAGTACAATCAGCGCAGTTTGCCTTAATATGGCCGATTTACCACTCATGTTGGGACCGGTGATCATAATGATCTGTTGCTCCTCCCTATTTAGGGTAACGTCATTGGCTATATAAGCCTCGCCAAGTGGTAATTGCTTTTCTATTACGGGATGCCTGCCGCCTATAATCGAAATTTCTGTAGAATCGTCCAGTTCCGGGGAAACATAGTTGTTGTCTTCTGCCAGTTGGGTGAAACCACAAAGGCAGTCTAATTGGGCTATTTGATTGGCATTGTTCTGGACTGGGGCTATGTACTCCTGCATCCAAACCACCAATTGGGAGAATAGCTGCTGCTCCAAAGTTAGGATGCGTTCCTCTGCCCCCAATATTTTGGCCTCATACTCTTTAAGCTCCTCGGTGATATAACGCTCTGCATTCACCAAGGTCTGCTTTCGTATCCATTCTTCCGGAACCTTGTCCCTGTGGGTGTTCCTTACCTCTATATAATAACCAAAAACGTTGTTGGAAGCAATCTTTAGGGAGCTTATCCCAGTACGCTGAGTCTCACGCTCCAGCATTTTATCCAAGTAATCCTTTCCTGAAAAGGCAAGGTTACGTAATTCATCCAATTCCCCGGAATAGCCATCTGCAATTGTTTTGCCCTTTAGAATGTTTACAGGGGCCTCTTCACTGAGCATCTCCTTGATCTTGGTACGGAGCATATCACAGGTATGCAATTGATCGCCGAGAAGGTTAAGGGCTTCATTTTGGCTTTTTAAGGCAATTTGCTTAATGGGAACTATGGCTTCCAGCGAGTTCTTGAGCTGAACTACCTCTTTTGGATTGATCTTTCCCGTAGCAACCTTGGAGATCAACCGCTCTAGGTCGCCCATCATTTTTATATTGTGCTGTAATTTTTGTAGCACCGTTTTATTCTGGGATAAATGGGATATGACCTGATGTCTTCTTTTTATTTTTTCGATATTTTTTAAAGGAAGGGCCAGCCACCTTTTCAACATCCTCCCACCCATTGGGGAAATGGTCTTGTCTATTACGTCCAATAACGTAACGGCATTTTGATTGGTGCTGTGGTACAGTTCTAGGTTTCTTATGGTGAACCTATCCATCCAGATGTATTCTTCCTCGGCTATGCGCTGTAGGGTATTAATGTGCTGTAATTGCCGGTGCTGGGTATCAGAAAGGTAATGCAACACCACCCCAGAGGCTACAATTCCGTAGCTTAAATGGTCTACCCCAAACCCTTTTAGGCTTTTGGTCTTAAAATGACCGGTAAGCGTCTCTAGGGCATAGTCATCCTGAAATATCCAATCTTCCGTAAAAAAGGTGTGGTAATTTTGGCCAAAAACCCGCAAAAACTCCTTTTTATGGGTCTTGGATACCAGCACCTCATTTGGGGAGAAGTTTTGGAGCAATTTGTCTATCTGTTCCTCATTGCCTTCGGAAGTTAGGAATTCCCCAGTTGAAATATCCACAAAGGAGATGCCCAGTCTTTTGCGTCCAAAATGCACGGCACACAAAAAATTGTTGGTTTTGGCAGACAGAATATCGTCGTTCATGGCAACCCCAGGGGTTACCAGTTCCGTAACGCCACGCTTTACAATGGTTTTGGTAAGTTTAGGGTCTTCTAGCTGATCGCAGATGGCTACCCGTTGCCCGGCTTTTACCAACTTTGGCAAATAGGTGTTTAAGGAATGGTGCGGAAAACCTGCCAACTCCGTTCGGTCACCCCCATTGTTACGATGGGTAAGGATAATGCCTAAGATCTTGGAGGTCTTAACGGCGTCTTCTCCAAACGTTTCATAAAAATCCCCAACACGGAACAATAACAAGGCATCAGGATATTTCACCTTAATGGTATTGTACTGTTTCATTAAAGGGGTTACCTTTTTTGTTTTTCCTTTGTCAGCCAAAAGCGATTATATTAACTTATTTTTGCAATCCTTTGTAAAACAACGAAAGTAAGGTTTATCTTCTGGAAAGTACAGTATTGTTGATATTTTGGGGATAACTTTATAGGTTTTTGGTCATATTTTTAAGGGTTTTGTAGCTTTTTTTGGGAATAGAAATATAATTTGGATCGAATGCGTAAATTGGAGAACAGTGAATTGGAGCGACTCAATGTGGAGGAATTTAAGAAGTCTAGTAAAACCCCTATATGTATTGTGTTGGACAATGTAAGGAGTCTAAACAATATAGGGTCTGTGTTTAGAACGGCAGATGCCTTTTTAATAGAGCGTATCTATTTGTGCGGTATTACGGCAACCCCTCCCCATAAAGATATACATAAGACGGCTTTGGGAGCAACAGATAGTGTGGAGTGGGAGTATAGGGAGGATACGGCACAATTGCTAAAGGAACTAAAGGGAGCTGGCTATACTGCCCTATCTGTTGAGCAGGCGGAAAATGCCAATATGTTAAACGATTTTGAGGTAAGTAAAAATGCAAAATATGCCCTGGTCTTTGGCAACGAGGTAAAGGGGGTTTCGCAAAGCGTAGTGTCTTTAAGTGATGGGGTTTTGGAAATTCCCCAATACGGGACCAAGCACTCTCTGAATATATCGGTAAGCGTAGGAGTGGTAGTCTGGGATCTATGGGCCAAGATGCAATCCTAAATTGCAGGAACATACTTCAACGAAAAAACCCAACCATTTGGTTGGGTTTGGCAATATATAGTTTGAGTTAGTTAGTTGAAACTATAAAGTCCTTTGTGCGTAATTTCTAATTCTAGATATAACTCAAAAGGACTTTATTGCATGCGCAAGTAAATGAAATGATTTGTTCTGTGCAAATAAAATGTGAAAATTATCTTAAAATTTAAGTCCTACGGCAAACTTTTGGATCTTGTGCAAGATGGCTTCATAATCGTCACTACTGGCTACAAAATCCAGCTCGCTAATATCCAGCACCAGGTTGTTTTGTTCGGGAAAGCTCTTAATATAATCTAGATACCCCTTATTGATATTCTCCAGGTATTTGGTTTCTATATTCTGCTCGTAGCTTCTTCCTCTTTGTTTTATGTTCTGTAATAAACGCTCCGTGTTCTGGTAGAGGTAGACATACATCTTTGGTTTTTTTACCTCTTTGTACATAAGGTCAAAAAGCTTGCGATATAATCTAAATTCATCTTCCTGTAAGGTTACTTTGGCAAATATCAAGGATTTGTTGATATCGTAATCGCTCACCATAAAATTCTTGAAGAGGTCAAATTGTGAGGTGTCGTCCATAAATTGCTGGTATCGATCCGCCAAAAAGGACATTTCCAAAGGAAAGGCATAGCGATTTTGGTCTTCATAAAACTTTGGAAGGAACGGGTTGTCAGCAAAGCGTTCCAAAACCAGTTTAGCGTTAAAATCCTGTCCTATTTTATGGGCCAAGGTTGTTTTTCCTGCACCTATATTCCCTTCTATGGCGATGTAGTGTAGTTGGGAAAAGAGCTGTAGTCTTGTAGCGTACAGCTTATGCGTGGTTCGGGTAATAACGCTAGCGTCCTTGCATTCCTGTAGCAGGTTTCTCGTGTCTTTGTTTAGGATTGGGTGATAGAACTGTGGTGCCACGTCTGCCAATGGTCTTAGAACAAACCTTCGCAGTTGTAAATGCGGGTGCGGTACGGTAAGTGAATCGGTATTCAGTATTTCCTTATCGTAGTACAATATATCAATATCCACTGTACGAGAGGCATAACCCTTTACGGCATTGCGTTCCCTGCCCAAAGTTGTCTCCAATTCCAGTAATTTTTCCAACAAGGCCTCAGGGGAAAGGGATGTTTCTACCGCTAAACAGGCATTGTAAAAGTCCTCGCCTTCAAATCCCCAAGCCGGGGTTTCGTAGATATGGGATATCTTTACCACGCTTCCAATGTTGGATTGTATCATAAATACAACCTCCTGCAAGTGGTTAAGTTTGTCCCCTAGATTGCTTCCTAAGGAAAGATATGTGGTTGCCGTCTTGTTCATAAGAGCGGGCAAAGTAAATAAAAGAAATCAATTTCATAAAGGAAAAAATTAAAACACTGACCAATTGGTATCCTCTTCGGTTTAGCTCCTAGTGCAGCTTACTATTAAGCTGTTTAGAGGGGAGGGGCCTTGTTCTTTCCTTTAATGCCCTGTAAAGGACAGTATATTAATAAATAATTACGAGTTCATAACTTGGACAATGTTTATCTTTGTAGGTTATCAGTAATACATAAATGGAATGAAATTTTTAAGAAATTTATTGGCAGCAATTATGGGTTGTCTTATAGCCTTTGGGATCATGTTTGTCATGTTTCTCATATTTGCTGCCTTGATCGGAAACGGAGAGGAGACAGTTGTAGTGAAGGATAATACTGTTTTGGAGCTACAGTTACAAACGCCAATCCAAGACTATGTGGGGATGGATGATTCCAATCCCTTTGCCGGACTTTTTAATGTAAATCAAGGGTTGGACGATATTCTACATGCCATACGCATTGCCAAGGAGGATGATAGAATAAAGGGTATAAGTCTTAAGAATAATATGCTTATGGCAGGTTTGTCCCAAACCCAAGCTATTCGCAAGGCATTGTTGGATTTTGCCGAAAGCGGTAAATTTATTTATGCCTTTGGGGACTATTATACCCAAAAAGATTATTATCTGGCCAGTGTGGCCAATAAGGTATTCCTTAATCCTGTAGGTGCCATGGATTTTAAAGGACTTTCTACCGAAGTACTTTTCTTTAAGGACTTACAGGAGAAGTCCGGAATTAAGATGGAGGTAATACGCCATGGCAAATATAAAAGTGCGGTAGAACCATTTTTGGCAAATGAAATGAGTGATGCCAACAGAGTGCAGATAAGGGAATTGTTGGAGGATTTATGGAGCTCTATCCTCACCGATATTTCTAAAAGCAGGGAGATTCCTGTTGCTAATTTGAACCAAATAGCAGATACCTTGGGCACTAGGACCAGCAAATACGCAACCATGTCCGGTTTGGTAGATGATGTCTTGTATTTTGATGAATATGAATCCATGATCAAGGAAACCCTTGGGGTAGATGCAGACCAAGATATTAACTATGTGCCCATTTCAGATTATATTAGAACCTCGAGTAGAAAAAAGATCTACAGCGGCAAGGACAAGATTGCCGTTATCTACGCTCAGGGAGAGATATGGTACGGGGAAGGTGGTCCCAATATTATTGGGCAAGGCATAATTAACAATGCCCTAAAAAAAGCGAGAGAGGATGAGAACGTAAAAGCTATTGTCCTCAGGGTAAATTCCCCAGGGGGTAGCGCTTTGACCTCCGATATTATTTGGCGTGAAATAGAAATTACAAAAAAGATTAAGCCAGTGGTGGTTTCCATGGGCGATGTGGCCGCTTCCGGAGGCTATTATATTGCGGCGGGAGCCGATAGGATTTTTGCAGAACCCACTACCATTACCGGATCTATTGGTGTTTTTGGGACCATTCCCAATATTAGCAAATTGGCAGAAAATATAGGAATCAATGCCGAACAGGTAGGAACCAATGAAAATGCCGTGGAATATTCGCTGTTTGAACCTATGAAGGATAATTTTAGAAGTAATGTAAAGGAAGGTATAGAGGAGACCTATCGCATTTTTTTGGATAGGGTAGCCCAGGGAAGGGGAATATCCATGGTCCAGGCCGATAGTCTTGCCCAAGGTAGGGTTTGGAGTGGGGTAGATGCCAAACGTTTGGGTCTGGTAGATGAGTTGGGTGGTTTGGATGACGCAATCGCAGAGGCCGCCAATTTGGTTGGCTTGGAGCATTACGGACTTAAAAAATTGCCTAAATACAAGTCCGACTTTGAGCAGCTGATGGAAGATTTAGGAGGGGCTAGCGCCAAAAGTAAGCAAGCCATTATTCAGCAGGAAATAGGCTTTGAGGCCTATTCCATTTTAAAGGAGATTAAAATTGCCATGGAAAATAAAGGAGTTCAGGCCAGAATGCCCTTTACCTTAAAAATCAAATAAAACTCGGGCATAAAAAAAGAGACTGCTTTATTGGGCAGTCTCTTTTTTATAATTAGAACTTAGAAAGTTTATTTCACTAAGTTGATCTCTACCCTTCTGTTCTGGGCGCGACCATCTTTGTACATGTTGGTGGCAATTGGTTTGCTTTCCCCGTAGCCAATAGATGTTAACCTTGAGGCGTCTATTCCTTTTTCAATTAGGAAGTTCTTTACGGCCAATGCTCTTTCTTCTGAAAGTTTCTGGTTTGCAGTAACACTGCCTATACTGTCCGTATGCCCCTCAACTGTGAACTTTGCATTGGGATATTCATTAAGGATACTGATGATATCTACCAATACATTTGTGGACGCTGCCTGTATGGTAGACTTTCCAAAATTGAACAGAATGGTCTTGGCGTATTCGTTCAGTGTTTTTTGAACCTCCAAGGTCACCTCAGGGCAGCCATTGTTGGCGACTGTTCCTACGATTTCCACACAATCGTCGTCCTTGTCCAAGACTCCGTCTCCATCTGTATCGGGCCATGGGCAGCCGTTGTTTTCCACCGCTCCGGCTTCTTCAGGGCAGTTATCATCCTTGTCCAGGATGCTATCGTTATCTGTATCCTTCCAAGGACATCCTTTGTTTTCTATTGGACCGGCTTCCTCGGGGCAATTGT
>JBFHGV010000129.1:0-7519 GCA_041582955.1 Arenibacter sp. | reverse complement strand
TATGCCATAAAAAGTACTAAAAACAAGAAGCGCCACATCAAACGATGTAGCGCATAATCTTACAATTGAATTGGAATTTTATTTTGGCTAGTACGCCCACATATCTTGTTCCCTATCTCTAATAGTTTCCTTAATACGTTTGGCCTCCAACAACTGGAACAAGGCATTGTCTGCTATGTAATCCTTAACTTCACGGTCTCCATGAACGTTGTCTTCTTTATAAATTGTAGCATTGAACCTTCTTGCATTCAACAACATATCAAAAGATATTGGCTGTGCAGAATTTCGTTGGTTAAATACCTTTGCCTCATGCAGTATTTGCCTGGCACTTGGGTACCATACCCAGAACAAAGGAACTTTTGCTTCGGCCAAATCCATTGACTCATCATCTATAAAGTTTACATCCGGAGCAACGGGGGCAATACCCAATAATCGGTATTTTAGTTCCCCTTGTCTTTTGTCGAAATACCAGATACCTTTTATTAGGTACTCCTCCAACTCCGCAGCGGTAATGTTTCTTTTATTAATATATTCTGGAGAAATAGGCTCTCCGGCATTATATTGCTCGTATCCGTAATCTGTGGTATCCACTTTTTGCAATGTAGCCTCTAAATCACTGAACTTTCTTTTTTCAGTAAAATAAGAATCCACATACACATCTGTTAGATTACCGTTCTTTATATTCTTGATCAACACATCGTACAAGGACCTTCTATCTGGACCTATATCAATGGTATCAAGTGGATAATACAGCGGAAAATTAACACGCTCATCCAAGTCGATTACCTCCCAAACGGTTTTGGACCAGAGAATATCCCTATCGTCCACATAACCATAAGGCAAAGGGGCGTCATTATCTTTCTCGATCTGTGCCTCGGTCTTTTTCCCTATCTCTTCCGGTTTTTTGGCATTTAAAATATTTGCCTGAGCGGAAATAGATAGCGGCAAAAGAACAACCGCTCCCATTACTAAAACATTTTTCCAATTCATTTGTCTACTAATTTATTATTTGTACTCAACCTGACTACTTTCAGGAGGAATCGACTATGGCAGATAAGGTGTATCTGCCATGACGATTTCCCAATAATTTTTACTAGTTTGTGATCTCCACAACAACCGGAGATACCTTTTTAAGCTTATAGCTTTTGTTGTTTGTTATGTAGGCTTCAATATCAAATATCTGAACTGCATCCCCACGTTTTGCTCTTTTTAGAGCCGATTTTGCCCTGGCATCCAATTTGTTTCCATTAACACTTACCGTTGGCTGTCCTGGCACTTTTAATTTAAATCCGCTAACCGCAAGGTTTAGATCAAAATCAAAGTCTTCCAACAAAGCTCCGATGGTAGAGATTTCCAAGTTGTTTTTACCCATTTTGGCACTTCCGGATTCACCTCTTACAGAACCTGATGGTCTTGGAATATCCTTTATCCTAAACTCGGAAGAAGTCTCTATCATCTGACCATCTGGCAACTTACCGGAAGCCGTAATGGAAACTGTTCTTCCCTTTCCTGGGTTCATAATGTATTTACTACCACTTTGTTTTTTAAGTCCAACTGCAGACGCATTTACATTGTTGTCCGGAATACCCGGTATGGAAATGGTAATTGGGTTGGCTACCCCACGGTATACCACGTTCATTTTGTCTGCAGAGATTACCGCTGCATTGGGTTTGGTAATGGTTGCAAAAGATTGGGAAACCTTAACAGGTATCTCCTCTCCATCTTGCATAAAGATCAGCTCCCCTTCAATCTTATGATCTCCGGCACTACCGGCATTCACCGTTAGCCTAACTTTTCCATCTTCGATAACGTAATCTGAGCCTTCGTTCAGTTTTCTACCATCCAAGGTTAAATTAACTTGGTTTGGCTTGGTACTGTCATCCTTACGACCCAATACAATATTACCGGAAAACTTCTCACCGGCGTAGAAGGCCGACTTTTCCTGCTCCAATAAGGTTGTGTAGTTGGTCATAGAGACTTCACTGCTCAACTGTCCTTGCAACATGGCTTTTAAGGCATCTTCCTCAGTAGCCTTTACATCTGCCTGAAGCGAAGTAATCTTAGTTAATGAGGCCACCAAAGGATAACCTTCAAAGTTATAGTTTAACCAATCTTGTTTGGTCCCATCCCTTTTTTCTACCTTACCATTTTCATCTCCGGTTTCAAACCTAGTTTGAACGGACGACTTAACAGAGGCCAATTCTTCGGGCATAACGGCAGTGATCTGATTGCGATAGTTTATCAATCTATCCAAGAATTCTTTTCCATCGGCACCAAGTTGGTCACCTTGAAAAAATCGTTGATCCAAATAATCGGTCTTGTCCATTACTTGATAATCCTTGGGATCCTCAACATCGGCCATCATTTCCTTTTTAAGGTTTTCCAGGTAGTTGTAATACTCCAAGGACAACTCTTTTATCTTTTTGGCATCTTCCAAAAGCGGACCAAATTTCTCTTTGTTTTCTGATGCTTTTGTTTCCAAACCACTTAGGAAAGCCATATTGTTTTCCGTGGTTTTTACATTAGAAGCTTCTAACTTTTCGTTCATAAGACCGAAAGCGGATAGAACTTCTTTTCCCATATTTAAGGCCAACATCGCGATGAAGATCAAATACATTAGATTGATCATCTTCTGACGTGGTGTTGCTTTTCCTCCTGCCATTTTTCTAATTAGTTTTAATTAATAATTGATTTGGGTTTGGTTATGGTATTATTTATTACCACTAATTAGTTTTTGTTCATTGCGGATAACATACCGCCATAGACGCCGTTCAAGGAAGAAAGATTGGTGGCCAAAGATTCCATTTGCTCTTTAAGGGCACTGGAATTCTGTACTACCTCTTCATTGATGGATGCCTGTCTGCTAGCGCTTTCCAACTGTACTTTGTACAAGCTGTTCAAGGATTCCATTTGGGCTGCGGCCTGTACCATTTCTTCTGAATATTTCTTGGTAGATTCCATAGCGTCCACAGTTGGGGCAATACCCTTGGCTGCACCTTCAAAGTTTCTAATGCTAGATCCTAGGCTTTCCATAAGATTTGCATCTACACCAGCTTCTTTTAACAAATCGTCCAATTTTTTGGACAAGGAAGTTTCTGTCTCTTTTACCTCTGAAGAAGCATTTTTTCTTTCGGCAGTCGCTCCGCCATTTAATTCAGGGTACACCAATGACCAATCGTACTCGTCATCTACTGGTTCAAATGCACTAATAGCAAAAATTAATGCTTCGGTAATAAGTCCAATTGCCAATAGCAATCCACCTGTAAGGGGACCAAATTGCCAGTGAAGGATCTTAAACAATGCACCTATAATTACTACAGATGCACCTAGGCCGTAGGCCATATTAAATAATTTCTTTGTTGATTTTGACTGTGCCATAATTTCTAATTTAAATAAGTAATGTTAATAATAAGTATTTGGTATAACGTTTGATTTTATTTATAAAAACTCTTTGTTCACTATTTTAGTTGGTAGAATCTTCCTCGCCCATATAATCCTGAACGGTTCTAAATCCTATATAACTACGAGCAGAATCTTGGTATTCATAATCCCTGGTACTTACCTGTAGGAAATAAGCAACATCTTTCCAAGACCCTCCCCGGATTACCTTTCTGGCGTTCTGGGTAGATTCCGCATTGGGATTCATAGTGGACACATATTCATATGAATTTGGGTCATAACTACTATTTGTCCATTCGGAAACGTTACCTGCCATATTGTAAAGGTTATAGTCGTTTGGCTCATAGGCCTTGGCCTCTACGGTATACAATGCCTGATCTGCGGCATAATCCCCACGCTGAGGCTTAAAGTTAGCCATAAAACAACCGGTATCACTAATAACATAAGGACCTCCCCAAGGGTAGGTACCCCCTTCAATACCACCGCGGGCAGCATATTCCCACTCAGCTTCGGTGGGCAGTCTAAAGCGGTTAACAAATTGCTTGCCCCTACTTTTTTGATCGTCGTTCTTAAACTTGGTCCTCCAATTACAAAAGGCCTGGGCCTGTTTCCAGGAAACTCCCACAACAGGGTAATCACTATAGGCATCGTGCCAAAAGTAATCGTTGTGCATAGGCTCATTATAGGAGTAGGAAAAATCCTTGATCCATACCGTAGTATCTGGATATATAGCCAATTCTTCCTGTTTTATAAAATCTTTTCTACTGCCTTTTTTGGCTCTTGCAGCAGCTTCAATATCCATCCAAGTATACTTATATTTTAGTTTGGAAACGTCTATATGACGTTGCCCGTTATAAGCCTCCTCCTCAGGCAGGTACATGGAATCTACCATGATTTCTGTATAGTATTCGTCCGGATATCTGGACACATCCCAAATTAGATCCACTCTCTTGTTCAATGCCCTTCCTTCATAGCCCGTTTCACCAAGCCCGGAATAATTATTCAGCATATACTTATCGTAAGCAGACAACCTTGTGGTATCGGCATCCTTAAAGGCATATTCCCCTATACCCCCATCATCAGGACCCAGTCCCAATTCATCTGCCAATATGGCCAATTTTGTCCTGGCAACAGAATCCTTTACCCATTCCACAAACTGGCGATATTCACTATTTGTAATTTCGGTATCGTCCATATAGAAAGATCGAACAGTAACAGTCTTTGTCGGGGCATTTAGAATCTTTGCCTGATCTTCCTCACTTTTACCCATTATGAATGCTCCTCTAGGAATCAATTCCATACCATAAGGTTTTTCGGGATACCACTTTTTTCCTTGAGCTCCGACTAGCTCCCCTTTTGTTTTGGACCCACAACTTGAGAGTAAAAAAACAAATGCTATAGATGACAACAATAGCTTCTTCATACGTTAGGTTAAATTTCAATTAAGATTATAAATGCAAACACAAGTATTATTCTCTAAAACTTATTTTTAAATAATTTATTGTATAAAATTTGTTTTATACCTTAAAAAATATTATTTCAATTAAAACCCTTTTTATAGGCTTTAAACCAGCGCTCAGGAATATTTTGATTACATGCATCCAAATAATCAAGTTCTGTGCATGGTAATAACGCCGGTGAATTTGTTTTAGTATGTGAAGTTAAAATAGATGGTACCTCTACCCACCATCTTTCGGAGAGGTGGCTTTTATAAAAGATGAGCGATTCATCTTCAGTAGGCACGGTATACTTGGTGAAGTCGTTACTATTACTATCTGGTATTTCCTTAATCCTAAAATTAAACCCTTCAATAAAATACCATATTATTTGTGCAATAAGTTGAAAGGACTGGTTGTGATTTTCTGCCTCGTATATTCCAAATACGGATACATTATCGCTAATACCGGCATATCTGGCAATGGCGCAAATCTCCCTTCCGGTAAATCCGTTAGGTGAAAAATTCCTGGAATATCCTATGTCTGCCGAACGTATGGCCCTGGCATCCAAACTAACCAAATGGGCATTCCTCAATACTGGTTCTGCCAAAGTTATATCCGAAATTAGCTCCCCTAGCCTGTAGGAATCAAAGAATAGGCGTTCCATAAGGTCCATTTCCTCTTGGGAGTTAAAATAACTTTGGTAACCTATATTGGAAAAATTAAAAAGATTGTTGGGCTTGTCCGTGATGATCTTGCTCATATAGGAATGGGATGAAATAATATCCTCATCCATCCCGAAGTCGAACCTGCTATCTATTGATACCAAATTGACCATATTTTTAAGTCCGTCAAAGGCCCTATATGTGGCATATGTAATATCTTGGGTAGCCCCAATAACTATAGGAATAATGTTCTCTTCCAATAATCCCGCAACAATTTCCTTGACTACGAAGTAGGTATCCTCAACAGATGCGCCCTCTTCAATATCACCTAGGTCCACAATGGAGGAATTCCAATTCCCCATCATAAGATTGTAAAGCTGCAGCCTAATTTCCGAAATATCCAGGCGTTCTGGCTTTTTTTCAAAGGCATTCCTGGATTCGTTTACTCCCAGTATGGCTACACTGACATTCGCCAATACTGGAAGTCCATGCCTTTCGGTATGCATAAAAACGTGTTTTCCCAATGCCTGGGCCGGTAGCAGTTCGCAGTGGGCCAATACCCTATCACTTACGGGTACTAAAAAATCGAATGCCATATTATTTTTTAGCCTTTGGTTTTGCCTTTGTTTTTTTCTTTGGTGTTTTTTTCTCAATTAATTCCTTGGCCTCCTTTAGGGAAATCTTGGTAGCGTCCACATCCTTGGAAACCTCTACCTTAATCTTTCCCTTTATTATGGAGTGCCTCCCCCATCTTGCCTTTTCGATCCGAATACCCTCTTCTGGCCATTCCTGGATCAATTTATCAATTTCCTTTTGTTTCTTTATCTCTATGATCTCTTCAATATTCTCCTGGGTCAGGTTATCAAAATCATATTTCTTGCTCACATTAATGAACATCCCGTCCCATTTAATAAACGGACCAAAACGCCCTACTCCCTTAGTAACATCTTTATCCTCATAGGTTGTAATAGGGGCATCTGCTTTTTGTTTTGCCTTTATGAGCTCTATGGCCCTATCCATCCCTATTTCCATGGCATTCTCGTCTTTCCCCAGGGAGACAAATTTCTTGCCAAATCGTATATAGGGTCCAAACCTCCCTACATTGGCCTCTACTTCCTCTCCTTCATATTCACCCAATTTCCTGGGCAATTTAAACAAGTCCATAGCTTCCTCATAGGTAATGCTATTCAGGGACTGATCTGGCAAAAGACTGGCAAACAACGGCTTTTCCTCATCGTCAACGGTACCCACTTGTACCATAGGACCAAAACGGCCCAATCTTACCGAAACCTGCCTGCCGGATTTGGGATCTGTTCCCAAAATGCGCTCTCCACTTGCCCTATCGGCGTTTGCCTCTACATCCACCACCCTAGGATGGAAGTCTCCATAAAAGTTCTTCAGTACTTTTTGCCAATCTTCATCCCCTGAGGCAATTTCATCAAAATCCTCTTCTACCTTAGCCGTAAAATGGTAGTCCAATATCGTCGCAAAATGATTCACCAAAAAATCGGTAACGATCATACCAATGTCCGTTGGGACCATTTTCCCCTTATCGGATCCAACATTTTCGGTCAAATTTTTAGTGGTAAGCGCATCCGATTCCAAAAGAAGTTGCACATATTTCCTTTCGGTGCCCTCTATGGTTCCCTTCTCCACATAACCTCTATTTTGAATAGTGGAAATGGTAGGGGCGTAGGTAGATGGTCTTCCTATTCCCAATTCCTCGAGTTTTTTTACCAGTGAAGCCTCTGTAAACCTATATGGAGGCCTACTAAATCGCTCCGTAGCGGTAATATAGTTATTAAGGAGTTGCTCCCCTTCCTTCATTGAAGGCAACATTCCTTCCTGCTCTTCATTTAAATCCTCCTCATCGGTCCCTTCTAGATACACTTTTAAGAAACCATCAAATTTTATCACCTCTCCATTGGCGGTAAATACCTCTTTATGGGTATTGGTCTTGATCTTTACATTGGTCCGCTCCAATTGCGCATCGCTCATTTGCGAGGCAAGGGTACGCTT
>JBFHGV010000128.1:0-7538 GCA_041582955.1 Arenibacter sp. | reverse complement strand
GTCTTATACTGTGTTCATAGGAGGTAACATCATCTTCCACTTTTTGGACCGTGGTAATAAGTACATAGCCGCTAGTAGCCTCAATCTCTTCTATTACCGTGGGGTCTGTAACCGGAATAGTGTCGCAAAAATAGTCCTCACTAACATCATCGGAAAAAATGCGATAGGTAATTTTAGTATTACTGGACAAGGCATATTCTACCTCACCTACCGAAGCCTCATTTTTTAACGCACCGCTTTCCAGGGTGAGTATTAATGCCTCACTGCCTACGAGCTTAAAAAATAAGGTAGTGCTAGTGGTAACGCTACTGCCGCAATATTGAATATCGCTATCGTCAAAATTGATTGTTTCAATTTGCAAGTCACCATCATCGCAGGAATATAGCGCTAAGGATAGAAGGAATATCAATGCATTTTTCATGCTTCAAATTTAATTGAAATATAGTTTATAATCCTAGAGGTTTGCTCTCAATTTACTTGAAATTAACTTTATTTCAAGTATTTTTGCACAACCTTACAGTAAAGGTAAAAGTTTCATAATCGATTTAAATTGCAATGGAAAAGGTTTATTTGGATAGTGCTGCCACCACACAGCTTAGACCAGAGGTAATATCAAGAATGCAGGAGGCATTGACCCAATGTTACGGGAATCCTTCTTCTATCCATAGTTTTGGGAGGTCGGCCAAAACAGCCATAGAGAAAACCAGAAAGACCATTGCAAAATATTTAAATGCCCATCCTTCAGAGATTATTTTTACCTCTGGCGGGACTGAGGCCGACAATATGATCTTAAGATGCGCTGTTAGGGATTTAGAGGTTACCACATTGATAACCTCCAAAATAGAGCATCATGCCGTTTTGCATACGGTGGAGGCTTTGGAGCATGAATATGGGGTAAAATTGCTCTATGTTGATTTGGATGAATTTGGAAACCCAGACCTAGGACATTTAAAGTCCCTACTGAAACGTGATGACACCAAAAAGTTGGTGAGTCTGATGCATGTTAACAATGAAATTGGCAATATTGCCAATATAGATGCCATTGGGGACATCTGTGCGGAATACAATGCTTTGTTCCACTCGGATAGCGTGCAGTCCATTGGTCATTTTGCTTGGGATGTGCAGAAAACGAAGGTCCATTTTCTTACGGCTGCCGCCCATAAGTTTCACGGTCCCAAAGGTATTGGGTTTGCATATATTAAAAGAAATGTAGGACTAAGACCCTTATTGGTGGGCGGAGCTCAGGAAAGGGGATTTAGGGCTGGTACGGAATCTTTTCATAATATAGTAGGGTTGGAAACAGCCTTTGTACTGGCATATGATAAGTTGGACGCGGAAATGGCTTATGTTACCGAGCTGAAGCGATATTTTATAGCACAAATTAGTAAGGAAATTCCCGGGGTTGCCTTTAACGGCCTTTCTGGTGATATGATGAAAAGCACCTATACTTTGGTAAATGTTCGTCTTCCTTTTGATGCAGAAAAGGCAATGATGTTACTGTTTCATTTAGACCTAAAAGGCATTGCTTGTTCCAAGGGTAGTGCTTGTCAGTCCGGTAGTGACATAGGATCTCACGTTCTAAGCCAAATTCTTTCTGCAGAGGACATGGAGAAACCCTCCTTGCGGTTCTCGTTTTCCAAGTTTAATACCAAAGCAGAATTGGATTATGTTATTGGGGTATTAAAGGATTTTGGGAGTCACTAGCTTTTTCTTCGGTCCCGTGGTCGTTCCCGGTCATACGGGAATTTTCGAGAAGCCAGTTTCATCATTAGTTCTATGAGGTCGTTTGTGTTTTTACCTGATTTTTTGTTAATCCGTTTTTCGTATTTCCACAAGAGTTTTCCAGTGGCCCCATCACTTATCTTTACGCCAATACGCCCATAATTGGCATCTCCGTTAATGTAATCCAATAAGCTGAATTCTGTTGGAACACCTTTGGATAATAGCACGTTTAAATCTAGGGTGCCACTAATAAGGCCATCTACCCCCAAAATATTGCAAAGTTCCTTAACACTGTAAATATCTATATTTTCATAGGTAATACCGTTCTGCTGCAGTATGGCATTGGTATTTTTGATGTTCTGAAATTCAACTGAAAATTTCTTTTTCTTCTTCCTTTTGGAAAAATAGGTCTCCAAGGCATCTTGTACGGCGTAACCTTCTTTTTTTTCCAATCCTCTTAATTCATTATCCGTAATATTGTCCTTTAATTCTAGGTGGGTCAAAAAAGGAATGATCGCCAAGTTCTGGTGTTCACGGCTCAATTCATCAAATTTATCGCTCTCGTAAATGTTTTTTTGTGCCGATGCGCCAGCACAGAGAAAGGTAAAAATGATTATAACTATATTTTTCATTTATTGTTGTTTATTTTTTTAGGGTGTCCAATTATTTTAAATTACCCGCTGCTAACCTCATTACAGTTGATTGGACCCATTTTAATAGTTGTTAAAAGTCTTTGGTCTTGTTTTAAAACCGCATTTCTATTTTCACATTTAAAATTCTACCGGTCATGAAATTGGGTACGGCAAACTGTTGATTGTTTACTAAATCCCTGACCCATGTATTGGTAATGGAATTCTGATTGTTGAATAAATTGTATATCTCAAATCCACCGTTTAATTCTTTAAAAAGACGTAAAAACGAGTTATTGCCCAATTGTTTGTTTGCTCCGACAAAAATATATGAAATTCCTAAATCTGCACGCTTATAATCCCTTAATCTGTTCTGATAAACATAGGGACTGGTATAACTGGGGGATCCCCCGGGCAAACCGGTATTGTATGTAAGGTTGAGGTACATTTTAATATCGGGTACTTCTGGCATATAGTCCTGAAAAAGGACGCCCACCTTTAAGCGTTGGTCCGAAGGTCTGGAAATATGGCCTTGGTTGTCTATGTTTTCCTCTGTTTTTAAGTATCCTAAACTAAACCAGGATTCCGTACCAGGAACAAAAGCACCGTTCAGTCTAAGTTCGGCGACATATGCGTAAGCGCTGGCATTGTTCTGGGCTGCATACCGTATACGTACATCCTCCAAGGAATAGGGGTTTACATTTTTGAGGTTCTTATAATATGTTTCGCCCAAGAGGGTAAAGGGTCTTTGCCATAACTTAAAACCGTATTGGGTGCCCATTACAATCTGAACAGACTTTTGGGCCTCCACCTCAGGATGGACCAATCCATCACTATCCCGTAATTCCCTGTAGAAGGGAGGTTGCTGGTATACCCCTCCCGAAATACGGAACAATATGTCTTTTTGCCAATTGGGTTTAATTGAAAATTGTCCTCTAGGGCTGATTATAGTGTGGGATTTACGCCCCGTATTTCTTCCTCCCACCACCCAATGGCTCACTCTGGTTCCCAGGTTAAAATAGAGACTGTGTCCTTGCCATTGGGCACGTGTGCTGTATTGAACAAAGCTGGATAATTTGTTGGTCTGTATGTTGTTTTGGGCAGTAATACCTTGTATGGGCAACACTGGGGCTTCATAGGCCGTTTCAGGTTCATTGCGGTCGTATCCGAATCCTGGAGGGCGTACCGTAAAGCCTAAGGAGTCTATAAACTCTGATTCCCTAATTTGATCCCGTATATCCGTGTGTTCATATTTTAATCCCCAGGCAATTTCTTGGCCATTTCTGGAATACCTTCCTTTGTGTTCTATGTTAAAAATTTTGGCATCCAAGACATTTCTTGCCCTATTAAATTGTGTGGCCAGGCCATTGATGATTGTAGGCTCAAGAGGATTGTTGCTAGCAGTTCCAGAATTTAGGTCTTCCAGTTTGTACTGTGCAATTAAGTCGGAATATTCTTGTTCCTTATTGTAATATAAGCTGGAAATAAATTTTAGGTTGGTACTCTCGTTTATCTGGTATTCAGCTTTTAGGGCGTTAAGGGCAGTGGTGTAGCGGTCTTTTTCTTGTCCGGCGTAATATACGGTTAGGGTTTTAATATCGGTAAGTGTCCCAAATTTGGTTTGTCTGGAGAAAGGTTCATTTCTGTAGTTGTTTACAGCCAGGTTGCCCAGATAGCTTACCCTAAATTTGGGAGAGAGTACAAGGGTGCTATATTGCTGTATATCAAAAAATAACGGATTGTAGTTTCCCTTGGTGTTTTGACTGTTTACTAGGGCGCTATTGTCCCTGGACCTGATACTGGTTATGGAGGATAATTTTTTGTTTTTGGATAGGCCTTCCAATGTAACTGCAGTACCCAATAAGGAAGCCTTTACTTTTAATCCAAAAGAAACTGGGGTCTTGTAGCTAATATCCAAAACAGAAGAAAGTTTGTCTCCATATTTAGCTTGGAATCCCCCGGCAGAGAACTTTACGTTTTCTACCATATCACTGTTTATGAAACTAAGGCCCTCTTGTTGACCGGAGCGAATAAGAAAGGGGCGGTAAATCTCAATACCGTTGACATAAACCAAATTTTCATCAAAATTACCACCGCGAACCATATACTGGGTACTTAATTCATTGTTGGAAGTAACACCCGGTAATAATTTTAAAATATTTTCGACTCCCGCATTGGCCCCAGGGATGTTCCGCACTGTTTTTGGGGATATGGTGGTAATTCCTTGGGTTCTTCTAGCTCCTGAAGGAGTTACTACCACCTCGGCAATGGCAATAACCTCTGTTTTTAAAACCGGATTAAATTCGTAATGCTCGTTTGTATTGAGGATCAAGTTCTCCAAAATCAATCTTTGGTTTCCTAGATGGGAGAAGGTGATGTTGGTTTCCTTGTCTGCTGTGATTTCCAATAAGTAAAAGCCCTGCTCATTGGAAAACGTCCCCTTGCTTCCACTGCTGATGTTCACCTGGGGAATGGGATTTTGGTTTTCATCAAAAATAACCCCGGTTATGGTCGCCGTCTGCCCTTGAAGCACGGATGAATACCAGGTTATAACGACAAGAAATAATAGCTCAAAGGTTTTCAAAGTTTTATTTTCTGTAAAACATACTCGTAAAAGTACTACTGTTACCTACATTATCAGTAACAACAACCTTAAGTTCACATTGTTTTTTATCCAATATAAGATCGTCAAAATTATAGGTAATGGTATTGGTTTTAGGTTCGTACTCAAGAAGGATCCATTCTCCATTGAGTGTAGCATTGTAGGTGTTTATGCCACTTAGGTCGTCACTGATTCTAAGACTTAAGTAGCTATAGTTGGTAAGCCATTGTTTATTTTTAAAATTTTTGGGACTTATTTTTGGAGCAATGGTGTCCTTGGCCAAAGTATAGGTTCCCAGGTTCCTGGTTCTAGTAGAAAAGGTAGATCCCCTTTTGTAGGTAGAGCTGTAGCTCGGCGTCATATCTTGGTTTAAGCGGCCAATAAAAAGTTGTTTCCTTTCTCTTTCGCTGTATTTGGAAACATCAAAAGTAATGGTGAAATTCCTATGTGCCGGAACGGTATTGTCATGTATGGTTACGGTATCTGATCCACTTTTTAAATCCATATAGAAATTCTCATAGAATGTATTGGCCGGAAAATACACTTTAGCCACACCTAGATCAAAATTATTTGGTTTTTTGGCAATGATATAGTTGTCGGTCTTTTCCTCGGATTTTGGAATTTTTACTTCCTGTCGCCTACCTTCAACCGGAATGACCAGTTTGGTAAGGTTTCCCGCCAAATCCGTGATATGTATTTCTACCTTATAGGAGAGGCCTTCTGCCACTTGGATCTTTCCTTCATTGTAAATACTGCGGTATATGCTTAATAGGTTGCTAGGATCTTTAAAGCATTTTTGGATTCTTTCCCTTTGTGTGCTATAATGGGGATAATCTATCAAGGTGTTTATATAGCGACTTTCGGAAAAAGAAAAGGTTTCAAAATCATAATCGGTGTAGGTTTTACCATTTACTATTTGTTTTACCGAATATACCCCATTTTTGTTAGCGGCCAGATCCTGACGGTCAAAGGCGTTTATCCCGAAGCCTATTGTTCCTATAGCCATAACTTTATCGGCCAAAAAGGTACCATCACTTTGTCTGTGGTAGTTGAGTTTTATTTTTTTCTCACTCTGATTAACCTGGGCATTTTTAGATAAGGGGTAGGCATATACATTGAGAAGGGTGGGATCTGTGGCATCCCGGACTTCTATGCCATGCAGTAGGGGGTTGGTAGGCATTTCTGTGGCACTGTTCCTAATTTCGAAATGAAGATGCGGGCCAGCAGATCCGCCCGTATTCCCGGTATACGCAATAAGGTCGCCTTTTTGTACCTTAATTTCAGAGTAGTCCGGGAACATTTCAACCTCATAGGATTGCTTTTGATATTGAACCTTTTTTACATACTCCTCAATTTTTGGCGAAAATTTTTGAAGATGTCCATAAACAGAGCTATAGCCATTAGGGTGGGCTATATACACAACTTTTCCGTAGCCCCATTCAGAGACCTTTATTCGGGTAATGGTGCCATCGGCTATGGCATAAACAGGTAACCCCTGCCGCTGTTGGGTTTTAATATCTATACCGGCATGAAAATGATTGGAACGCAATTCACCAAAAGTACCCGATAGAATTATAGGGATGTCTAAAGGAGGGCGGAAAAAATCCTTGGGATATGGACCTTGCCCGGATAAGAGTGACGTAAACAAAAAAAGACCTGCGAGAATACCTTTCATAAAAAAAAATAATTGGTACGAATGTAATTAATACCGCTCTAATTGAAAAAAAAGAGGGTGTTATAAAAAATATAAAAGGATGCAAAATGTATTTCCAAATATAGGTCTGTAAGATTACTTCAAGAATAATTGAAAAAAGAATTGCTAAGTATAGTGAGGTATGTTAACTTTGTGTAAAATGCATTGATATTTGCAAATGAGTGAATTGGTAGATATTGTTGATTCTTTAGAAAATAAAATAAGTAAGTTGTTGCATAAGTTGGAGCTTTTGCACAGTGCGAACATTAAATTGGAAGAGGAATTGGTTTCTGTGAGAAATGATCATGAAGCAACCAAAGCTTCTGTGAATGAATGGCAGGAGAAATATAATTCATTGAAATTGGCAAATTCTATGCTGGGCAGTGAAACAAATAAGACCGAAGCTAAGCTTAAGATAAACACATTAATAAGGGAGTTGGACCATTGTATTGCCCAACTATCGGAATAATGTAAAGTAAAAATATGGCAGAAAAGCTCAAGATAAAACTTTCAATAGCAGATAGGGTTTACCCCCTAACCATAGATCCCGCACAGGAGGAAGGCTTAAGAAAGGCAGCGAAAAACATTGAACAGCTGGCAAAGAAATTTGAGCAGAATTATGCCGTTAGGGACAAACAGGATGTGCTAGCTATGTGCGCACTACAGTTTGCCTCAAAGATAGAGCAAAAGGGAATAGACCAATCTGAAGGTGTGAAGGAGGCTGCAGAGCGACTCAAAGCACTAAATATATTGGTGAGTTCCAAGTTAGGTATGAAATAACGTTCTTTAAAATAAATATAGTTACTGCCCACATTGGTAATTAATTTTTGACAAACTCAACACTAATTTGTTTGAAAAGGGTGAGTTTAGATTGTAAAAGCAAGCCTTACTT
>JBFHGV010000127.1:0-7538 GCA_041582955.1 Arenibacter sp. | reverse complement strand
GATGACCGGAGCCAATTTTAATCCCAGTACTGCCATTAATCAATTGGAAATGTGGCAAGAGAGTACCTTCGACGCTAAAACAATAGATAAGGAATTAGGCTTTGCAGAAGGCATCGGTTTCAACACCATGAGAGTGTATCTTCATAGCTTGGCATATAAGGTTGACCCCAATGGGTTTAAACAGCGTATGCATGCCTATTTGAAAATAGCGAGTAGTCACGGAATAAAAACAATTTTTGTTTTTTTTGATGATGTATGGGGCAAAACTCCTAAAATCGGAAAACAACCAGACCCTGTTCCTGGAACCCATAATTCTGGATGGGTACAGGATCCCGGTGACCCGTCATCAACGGAAAAGGAAAACTTCCCCGCACTTGAGGTTTATGTCAAGGATATCCTCAAAACCTTTGGCAATGATGACCGGATTGTCATGTGGGATCTGTACAATGAGCCTGGCAATACGGGAAAACTAACTAGTTCAATGCCGCTGTTAAAGAACGTATTTATATGGGCTAGGGAAATCAACCCTAGTCAGCCTTTAACTGCAGGCTTATGGGCGTGGGATTTTCAAGAACTCAACGCTTTCCAAGCCTTGAATTCTGATATATTGACGTATCACAACTATGAGGATGAAAAACACCATCAACATATAATCAACCTTTTAAAATCCCATGGTAGACCAATGGTCTGCACCGAATATATGGCACGGACCAATAATAGCCGTTTCTCCAATATTCTACCAATTTTAAAAAGAGAAAATATCGGTGCCATCAACTGGGGATTAGTAGCAGGTAAATCCAATACAAAATATGCTTGGAACACCCCGATCAAGGATGGAGGGGAACCAATTGAATGGTTCCACGAAGTTTTTAGAAAGGATGGCACACCATACAGACAGGATGAGGCAGATTTGATTAAAAAATTGAATAAGGAGGTTAATAAGAAAAACTAGCATATAGTAAGGGTCACAAATGCCCATTGTATATGTATGGATATTTCAATAAAATTTAAATAAATGAAGCAAATAAAATGTAGTCGGATCTTGGTTATGTTAGCTGTAATAGCGTTGATGGCTTGTAGGGATGCCAATAAAAAGGGGATAATTCCGGAAACAGCCAAAACAAATTTGCATACACCAATGGAAAGCGTTTTACAACAAACTAATTTTGACACCATCATTGATGGCAAGGCGGTAAAGCTATTTTGGCTGGAAAACAAGGATTTGAAAATGGCCATTACCAACTACGGAGGTAGGATCGTGGCTCTTTGGACTCCCGATCGAGATGGCAATTTTGTAGATGTTTCTATAGGTTATCCCAGCGTTAAGGACTACGTGGAATCTGCCGAATCCTACTTTGGAGCTACAATAGGCCGGGTAGGCAATAGGATTGCAAAGGGCAAATTTTCTTTGGATGGCACCGAATATTCTGTGGTACCGAACAATAATGAGAATGCCCTTCATGGTGGGGAGCACGGATTTCAGGATAAGGTTTGGGATGCTGAACAACCTGATACTAAAACTCTGATCCTGAGATATACTTCCCCCGATATGGAAGAAGGGTTTCCTGGGAATTTAACAGTAAAGGTAACTTACTCGCTAACTGATACCTGGGCTGTTAGAATGGATTACGAAGCCACTACCGATAAAACCACAGTTGTAAATTTGACCAATCATACCTATTTCAACCTCAATGGAGAGGGAAGTGGAAGTATCCTAAACCATTCATTGCAACTTTATGCAGATAAATTTACACCTGTAGATCAAGGACTGATACCTACAGGGGAATTGAGAGATGTAAAGGGAACACCATTCGATTTTAAAGTTGCCCATACTATTGGTGCACGCATAGAGGAGAAGGATCAGCAATTGACATTCGGTGGGGGGTATGACCATAATTTTGTTTTAAATGGCACCAAGTCCAATGGTATGAACCATGCCGCTACTGTGGTAGGGGATAAATCTGGCATTGTGATGGATGTATACACCCGGGAGCCTGGAGTACAATTTTACTGCGGCAATTTTATGGCTTCGGATAACACGCTAAAATCTGGCGCCAAAGACGATTTTAGGACGGCCTTTTGTCTGGAAACACAGCATTTCCCAGATTCTCCCAACCAACCTGATTTTCCTTCGATTACTCTTCGTCCAGGGGAAGTTTACCATACTGTTTCAGAATATAAATTTAGCGTTAAATAGGTTTTGAGAGCATTCTGTATAATTTTAGTTTCAATTGTTTTTTGGGGAGCTAATGCCCAAAAGTTTATGGATATGGATTCCAGTCAAATCTATTTGGCAGATCCTACTATTTTTTATTATGACGATACTTATTATTTGTATGGCACTACTGGCGATCCCAAAAGGGGTAAGGATAAAGGTTTTTTGGTTTATACTTCCAAAGATTTATCGAAGTGGTCGGGGCCAAATGGAGCCAAGAACGGCCTGGCCTTGCAAAAAGGTGATGCTTTTGGGGAAATAGGATTCTGGGCACCACAAGTATTTAAATACAATAATCTTTTTTATATGGCCTATACCGCAAACGAACATATAGCCATGGCCATAAGTAATAGCCCATTAGGTCCCTTTAGGAGCATTTCAAAAAAAGATTTGGAAGCTCCTGTAAAACAAATAGACCCTTACATATTTTTTGATGACGATGGCAAAAAATATTTATATCATGTACGCCTTAATAAGGGCAATAGGATTTTTGTCGCCGAATTAAATGACGACCTAATGAGTATAAAACCAGAAACATTAAAAGAATGTATTTCCGGCGAGCTCCCATGGGAAAACACCCAAAATACCAACTGGCCAGTAACCGAAGGTCCCACAGTTTTAAAACACAAGGGACTCTATTATTTGATTTATTCGGCAAACGATTTTAGAAATCCCGATTATGCCGTTGGCTATGCCATAAGCGAAAGTCCTTTAGGTCCTTGGAGAAAAACAGACGATAGTCCAATAATACATAAAGATTTTTTTAATGAGAACGGCACCGGTCATGGAGATGTATTTATAGATAACCAAGGAGACATGAAATATGATTTGCATACCCATTTCAATGACACTCTAACCCAACCACGAAGAACTGCAATTGTAAAAATAAAATTTGTAGAAGAAAAAGTCAGGCCGGATTATTTGATAACGGAAAAAGACGGGTTCAGATTTCTAATAACCGAATAGACAGGGTATGCAATGATAAATTATGCTAAATGAAAATGATTAATAAGAAACAAACCCAAAGAAAATGAATATCGTTGTTGCTCCTGATTCATTCAAAGAATGTTTATCGGCCAAGGAGGTTGCCTCAAATATTGCCTTAGGAATTAAGAAGGTACTGCCGGGTTCGCTAATCCATGAAATCCCCATATCGGATGGTGGGGAAGGAGTTCTGGATGCCCTTCTGAACGGGGTTGGAGGTAAAAGAATTATCGTTCCTGTGTTTGATCCGCTGATGAGACCAATCAAGGCACAGTATGGGATTTTGAAAGATAAAAAAACGGCGGTTATCGAATTGGCGAAGGCTTCCGGTTTGGAATTGTTAAAGGAGAATGAAAAGAACCCATTAAATACATCAACATTTGGTTCAGGGCAAATGATAAAGGATGCCCTTAATAGGGGGTGTAATAAATTTATCATCGGTATTGGCGGAAGTGCCACCAATGACGGAGGAGCTGGAATGGTCAGGGCACTTGGGGCCAAATTTACGGATAACAAGGGGGACGATATTCCAGAGGGGGGTGGTAGTCTAAATCAATTGAACACCATAGATCTGACTTATTTTGATAAAAGAATTCAAAGTTGCGAGGTGGTGGTTGCTTGCGACGTTTCCAATCCCCTAACCGGGCCGAATGGTGCCTCTATGGTTTATGGAGGTCAAAAAGGGGGTAGCAAAAAAGATCTGCAAATATTGGATACTAACCTTGCCCATTATGCTTATTGCATTGAGACAACATTGGGAATCGATATCGACCAGATTCCGGGAGCTGGAGCGGCCGGAGGTACTGGTGCAGGATTAATGGCGTTTTTAAAAGGGAAGCTTGTAAATGGGATTGAATTAATTCTACGCACTCTTAAAATTGAAGAGTATTTAAAGGAGGCCCACTTGGTATTTACAGGAGAAGGTAAGATTGATGGACAAACCTTACAAGGCAAGACCATATCCGGGATCGCAGCTTTGGCAAAAGAACACAAGGTCCCCGTAATCGTGATTACTGGAAAAATTGGTGCAGATATAGAGGGTGTTTATGATTTGGGGGTAAATGCAGTGTATTCGATTATTAACCAGCCAATGGAATTAAAAGAAGCTATTAAGTATGCTCCCGAACTTATTCAGGAATCCGCAAAAAATATAATGGCCACCATTAATTGTTTTAATAGAAATTAAGGGCTTCATATTTTTAGAACAACAATGTACAAACACAGTAATACAAATATGCAAAAAGAAAGAAGTGTCATAATGGTTGGTTGTTTCGATACCAAAGGGGAAGACTTCGGATATCTGTATAGCTGTCTTGCGGAGTTGGGGTTGAATGTAATTACCATTAATACAGGGATAATGGGGTCTACTGATTTCTTTCCGGTAAATTTTGAGGCTAAGGAGGTGGCTTTAAGTGGTGGAAATGCCCTGACCGATCTTAGGGAAAATAAAGATCGTGGAAGTGCTATTGAAGTCATGGGAAATGGTGCTGCCGCTATTGTTGAAGATCTTTTCAACAAGAAAAAAGCCCATGGCATAGTAGGAATGGGCGGCGGCGGCGGGACTTTTATAGCACTTAAGGCCATGCAACCTTTACCTTTCGGATTTCCAAAATTTTGCATCAGTACCTTGGCAACCAAAGATTTGTCCATACACATAGGCATTAAGGATATCACCTTGATGCCATCTGTTGTTGATGTGGCCGGGTTAAATAGTATCAGCAAGGTAGTAATGCGCCAAGGGGCGGCCGCGATTGTGGGAATGATTAATGTCTCTGGGTCGACTGATGAAAGACAGAGCAAATCCATAGCTCTTAGTGTTTTTGGAAACACTACACTTTGTGTAGATAAATGTTCGGAATTACTAAGGGCTAAAAAATATGAGGTGTTGGCATTCCATTCCGTCGGTGTAGGAGGTAGGACGATGGAGGGATTAACTATGGATGGATGTATCGATGCTATATTGGATATTACTACAACTGAATTGGCCGATGAACTTTGCGGCGGAATTTGTAGTGCGGGGCCGGACCGCTTAACAGCTGCGGCCAAAATAGGAATTCCACAGATCGTGGTACCGGGATGTTTGGACATGGTAAACTTTGGTCCTTTGGAAACCGTTCCAGAAAAATATAAGGACAGACAATTATTTAGTTGGGCCCCAGATGTAACCCTTATGCGGACCAATGAACAAGAGAACAGAATATTGGGAAAGACTATAGCCGAAAAGATAAATAAGTCCATGGCTCCTGTCATTGTTTTGCTTCCTATGGGAGGCCTATCAAAAATTGGTGGGCCTGGAGAAGTATTTCACAATCCGGCGATAGACCAGGAATTGTTCGGTTCCCTAAAAAGTCATGCAAATAAAAATATCAAGATATTGGAGGTAAACTCAAATATCAATACCGAGAGTTTTGCCACACAGGCGGTAGAATCCTTAATGGAAATTCTAAGGGATCAAAAGAATTAGACAGCGTTAGAATAGCCGACAACATATACTTAATATATATAATGATGGATGTAAATAATATTAACAGAAATCGCTTATTATGGGCGAGTTTTTTTACTATCGTAACCGGTGGAGTTGGCTTTGCTGTACGTGGAGCAATTCTAGTAGATTGGGGGAATCAGTTTGGATTTACCATGACCGAATTGGGCTCCATTACGGGAGGTGGATTTGTTGGTTTTGGTGTAATCATTATTCTCTTTAGTCTTATTGTGGACAGGGTAGGTTATAAGCCTTTACTTATTTTGGCTTTTGTAATGCACTTTTTGTCCTTAGTTGTCACCGTGGCAACTGTATATGTGTTTGAAGCCATGGGACGGGAAGCTGCATATTGGTGCCTATATTGGGGCACGTTTCTATTTGCTGTAGGGAATGGTATATGCGAGTCGGTTGTAAATCCCCTTGTAGCAACACTATACCCAAAAAACAAAACGCACTACTTGAATATTTTGCACGCTGGTTGGCCAGGAGGAATGATTGTAGGAGGTTTATTGTCCATTGCCTTTCATAGCTTGGTTTCTTGGGAGATTTTAATGAGCTTCTTTCTAATTCCCGTGCTTATTTATGGCTTTATCATACTAAAGGAAAAATTTCCAATTTCGGAGGCAAGGGCAGCAGGAGTTGGCTTTAGCGAAATGTTTCGTCAACTGGCCTCCCCTTTATTAATTTCTTTGTTGATCTTGATGATGCTGGTAGGTTATGTAGAATTGGGTACTGATAGTTGGATACAGAATATAACAGGTAATATTCTTGAAAATCCAACTAAAGGGGTTTTGTTATTTATATATACATCGGCCCTCATGTTCGTACTTAGGTTTTTTGCGGGACCTATAGTCCATAGAATTTCACCTTTAGGATTGCTCTTTGCATGTTCTATACTCGGAGCTATAGGACTGTATATCCTAGGAAACTCCACTTCGGGACTTGTAATGGTATTCGCCGTAACTATTTACGGAATAGCGAAAACTTTCTTTTGGCCCACTATGCTCGGTGTTGTCGGGGAACGATTTCCAAGGGGAGGTGCTGTAACCATGGGTATTGTTGGTGGAGTGGGAATGTTGTCTGCAGGTCTCTTGGGGGGACCTGGTATTGGATATAAGCAAGATTACTTTGCTTCCAACAAAATTAAGGTGGAGTCTAATGAATCATATGACCGTTATAAGGCGGAACAGGAAAATGGATTCTTGTTCTTTAGCCCAATAAAAGGATTGGACGGTAGTAAAGTCGCAATCTTAAGGGATAATGGAGAGCAGTTGAATGCAGATATCAAACGCTGGGAAAGCACTGGAAAAGGATTAAGTGACAACGCCAATCTGAGTAATTTGAAAAACTGGTGGGACAATGCCCAGACCAAGGTCAAAATAGACAAGGTGCCTGTGGAACAGGCTGGTTTTTATGGTGCCGGAAGAGCATTGGTGATAACGGCGTTGATACCCTTAACGATGGCCCTAGGCTATCTATTCCTTATACTTTATTTTAGAAAGCGGGGTGGATATAAACAAGTCGAAATTTAAGAATACTAAACAATAGATTTTAAACATAAATAAAAATATATTAATACTAAAATAGAATTTTATGCCAAATCCATGGACGGGGAAAGGAAACCCCTACACAAAACAAGAAGTTAGAGAAAGGTTGCAAGCTGTTGTAAATCAAAAAAAAGCCATTATTGCGGCCGGTGCAGGAACCGGGATCAGTGCCAAATTCATAGAGAAAGGTGGTGCGGATTTGATCATCATCTACAACTCGGGCAGGTTTAGAATGTCTGGTCACGGTTCAACTGCAGGGATGATGGCCTATGGGGATGCGAATGCTGTGGCCATGGAAATCGGGGAGTTC
>JBFHGV010000126.1:0-7574 GCA_041582955.1 Arenibacter sp. | reverse complement strand
TTTTTCAATCTCCCCTACCAATAGCGTTATACCAGCTGTGGCAAAATTTGTAAGGTCGGCAGTAGTGGCTTGCCCTTCGGGCGATTCCATTGTAGCTTTCATCGTTTCTGGACTGGAAAACCAAAACTCAGCCATCCGCTAATAAGGAGCCTCCCCACGGTTGGAAGCGCCGTGAATTTTTGTTAGTTCCAATCTGGCATAGCCCTTCCTCTTATCGGCCTTGGGCAATTGGGTATTTGAAATGATATTCCTCAAAAGCCTTTATATCTGTTGGATGACCGTGACCGTACAGCACTGCAAACTTGATCATGAATTTTTGGGTGTATCTTGGTATTATTTTGTTTTATGAACTTCCAATTCAATTTCGATCATAAATTCGGGTAGTGCCAATTCTTGTACACCTAGCCATGAACCTGTTGGGAATTGATTTTTATATATCTCATTTCTATAGGCTGCAACTTCCAAAAACCTGGGCATATTGGTTGTGAACACATTTTCTACCACTACATCATCAAAGGTGCATCCATAGTTTTGTAAAACTTTTGCAAGATCAGCATAACAATTTTTCATTTGCTGTTCCATATCGCCCACGGCCGTAGGATTACCTTCATTATCCATACTTACAGCCCCAGAAACCCTAATAATATTGCCAATCTTTACGGCATGCGAATAGCCATAGGCTTTTTCTACCTCCGGACGCAGACGAAAATATTGTGGTATTTCTTTTTCAACTATAATTTTTGGTTGCTCTGTGGCTTCATTGATCGTTTTATCTTTACAACCTAGACTTGTTAAAAAAATAAATGTCAAGGACCCCTGTATTAATTTGCTTTTTAATTTCATGTTTGTATTAGGGCTTTGGTTATAATTATTTAGGAGTGGGCATGGAATATCCCAATTGTGTAAAGACTGCCATATTATCATAAAAGGCATCTTCTCTAGCTCCTTTTCCTTCCTTATTAAACGTCCATACACTAAAACCATGGGTCTCAATGTTTTTGTTGGTGGGGGCATTTCCCATGAAATCATTGGTGTTGGTACCTGTACAAGACCAAGTGATATAGGCTTTATTGCCAACAATGACAGTCTTGTCCAATTTTACTTTAAAATCAGGAAAGGCAGTATGGTAGATGTCCATAAAGTCCCCATAGTCCGATTGTTTAGTAGCCATCCCGGCCCCATTGTCCGTTCTTACTATATTGTTGGCCAAATTAGCATACATTAAGTCTTTGTCATTAGTGTTCCAAGCTTTGGTGATAAGGTCAATCGTTGCTTGAATTTGTTTTTCATCCGCAGACATACTGTTTTTCATCTCAACCTCCTGAAGGGCCATAACAACCGCCGTTGGGTCCCACATCCCTACCTCTCTGACAATCTTTCCATCAATAAACTGGTAAGTGAGATGGATGGGAATGTCTATTACTTGATCAGTAGCGGTCAATGTGCCCCTCCAGTCCAACCAACAGTTTACCCATGTTTCCCCCTCATCGGTGAGTACCATTTCATATTCTTGATCCTTGTCAAGAAATCCTCTTTGCGTATAGTTCATATCCATTTGCTTGTGATAGGCCATCACTTCCTCAGGAGACATAGGGTTTTCTTTGGTGTTGTAATAGGTTTTGGAGGTGTCCGCATAGAAACTGGTATCGTAGGTTTTGTTGTTGTAGTTCCCTAGAAGTTGCTTAACAGTTGTAATTTGTGGTGACTGTTGGCTGTACCGTTGCTGTGTTTTTTCTTGACAGGCCATTATTAGAGCCGTTGCAAGTCCAATCAAAATCAATTTTTTCATGATATTAGGATTATTGGACCAGACGGGCCGTTTAGAGCCCACCTGGTCTGGATTCGATTTATTTTTTGGTCAATTCTGGATATTCCTGATATATCTCGTCAGAATGGGTAACCACATATTTATTCCATGACTTAAAAAAGGTATTGCGATCTTCTTCCTTGGGCCAGGCTTTATTGATTAATTCATTCTGCATAGTGGAAGCGGCATCTATATCGTTCCAAGTAGCGTATTCACTAATGATAACCAAATCCCGTAAGTCTGCACCGGATATGTGATGTAGTACCCGTTCACTAATGACCTTATCGTTATTAAAGGATATTTTCTCGGAAAACTCTTTTAAAAGGCCATTGAGCTCGGCTCGGGTGCCATTTTCGGGAATACTAAGTTTCCAAGTAGTAACTGTAAAATAGTTGCCTTCTTGTGCGGAACCTGCTACTGGAATAAATAGGGCCATTATTAATAGTGACCCGATAATTGATTTCATTGTTTTCATAATGTTTAGTTTAATTGTTGCGACTTTCTTTTATTATGTGTAAAAAAAACAGGCAGGGTGAATACAGCTAAGGTTTGGTCTATTTTCCCAAATAGGGTTGCTAATTCAAATAGAAAATTTTAAAACTGCCAATCACTTTTAGATTATGAAACCTAGAGCCTACCTGTTTATGAATTTAATTTGATGGGTTATAGGCTAGATCAGGATGCATTTGTCCCGTTTCCGTTTCATATTTTAGGACATAACTAAACACTTCATCAAAAAGTTTCTTTCCTTCTTCACCTAACAAGGTTTCATTTTCTTTGGACTTTTTGGCATAGTCCTCTGCGTCTACTGCCGAAACTACGGCCAGATAATAATCTCCCATGGAGCCAAATCCGTTATGATATATACGGTAATACTCCTTAGATCCCTTTTCGGTATACAGAGCCTTAAGTTCTTTGAGTTTTCCTTTAAGATTTTGGATATTGTTTGGGGTAACATGTAAAAAGTGCCATTTTCTATAGTTCTGACCTTCGGTAGTTGTACTAATTCCTTCGGGCATATAAGTGAGTTCCTTGTTCAGATAAATCACGTAATCCCCATGTTTGTCATAACATTCATTATACCGCTTAAAAATATCCCTAAATGCTTCCTCTCCCATTTTTTCAGCTAAGGGAGCCATAACATTCTTGTCCAGTTCCGCCATATTTTCAATAGGGGAAATATTGAAGAATCTTCCGGTGTTGGTAGAGGCTACCTGCCAACTAATGTCCTGAAGATTATGTTTTTTACAAGCTTCCTTAAAATCTTTGGAAACCAGGTTGTAATCATGTAATTTGGAAGGTTTTACCTGATCCTCGTGTACGTAATAGGCTTGATTTTTTTCACTTTGGGCAAGAGAAATACTTGTTCCCAATATTGAAACTAGGGCTATCAGCAAGGTTTTTCTTAGAGTTCTCATAGTCTTAAATATTTATTGGTTTATACTATTTTTGATATTGGGAGGAGCTTTGTTGAGCTGTTATTTAAGGTTTGGGGTTTTTAGGGAGTACCCCAATTGCTGTAAAAATTCCAGTTCATTATAAAAAATATCCTCTTGGTAGAGGTGGCCTTCTTCATTAAAATAGAGGTGGGAAAATCCATTGATTTTAATTTTTTTGCCCGTGGCCGCAACATCCCCGAACGAACCCGTATGGGTACCGCTAAAAACCCAGTTTAAATAACCTTGCCTATCACAAATAATACTATGGCTTGCGGTCATATGGTAATCGGGGAATCCTGTATAGTATAGGTTTAACCTAGCTTTAAGTTCAGATTTATTGGTAACCACCGGAATTCCATTCATATTTCTCACATAGTTATCGGTAACAAGCATATTTAGCGTGTCAGGGTTTTTCATATTTAAATAGGCATTAATTGAAGCCTTTAAATCGGTCTTCCTCCCAATATTAACAAGGGGGGGATTTTTTGATGAGGGGGAATTACCTTTGGATTTTGGGTTATTGTTGCATGAAACGCAGCATAGCACAATAAGCAATAAAGGTATATGAGGCATTTTCATAACTTTCAATTGTTCCATAATATCAAGGCAATACTAAGTAATTGGTTTTGAGAACAATATTCAATCAATAGTGTATGAGTTGGCCTATATATTGTCCCGGTATGTAGTTTTATTTAGCCAGCGGTAAATGGAAATAATATTTGTATCTTTAAGGACCCCCAATTTTTTTAAGTATACCACAGCTGAAAAATGGGTAAACCGGTCAACATAGTATTTCTTATCACTTTCTTTTTTGGTGCGGTCTTATATGGTCAGTTGATAGATTACAATTCGGACAATCCATACCTAAAAGTGTTTGTAGATACGGATAATTTTGGCAGCTCTTATTTGGATACTTTGGAGCAGGCCTATAATAATGCCCCAAATGATACCCTACAGTTTTCTTTATTAAATGATCTCGCTTATTATTGGCACACACGCAATTTGACCAAGGCATTGAGTTTTACCTTGGAGGGATTGGAACGCTGTACAGAAAAAGACAACCAACTTTGGCATGGCCGATTCCAAATTACACAAGGGGCCATCTTGTTACGTATGGAAAAGCTGGATTGGGCAGAAATGGTACTACAAGAAGCCAAAAGTAAAGTGCTCCCTAGTGACCTGTCGTTTTTGAACACTCAGTTGGGGTACGTATATGAACGTAGGGGAGAATTGGACAAGGCAGCCGATTATGCCTTGGAATCACTAAAATTGGGACAGGAACTAAACGATAAAAAGGCAATTGCCTTGGCGTATAGTGACCTCAGTAATATTTTTTGGAAGCAAGCCAAGTATAACAAAGGACTGGAATACGGAATTAAATCTATTGTTGAATTTGAAGAACGGGGAATAACAGACCTGGATTATGATTTTACCCTCTACGTAGTGGGCAACAACTACTTACAATTGAAACGGTTTGATGAGGCACTTAAATATTATGAACATGCTTTGGCCATAGGGGAACGCTATGGCTTTTATAATAATTTAAGTGATATTTATATTTCCTTGGTAGACCTCTACGCATATCTAAATAGGTATGATGAGGCCGAAAATGCGAGTTGGAATGCCATTAAATATGCTAAATTGTTGGACAACAACTTTATGTTGATGCGTTCATGGTTGTCCATGGGAAAGCTTCAGCACCTACAGGGAAAATATAAGAAGGCCATAACAAGCCTTCAAAACTCCATAGCCATAGCAACCGTTGATTTTGGGGATGAGTATTATTTGAGTGAAGCTTACGAAACATTGGGCAAAGCATTTGCCGGAGATCACAATTATATGGAGGCTTACAAGGCATTTTCTGAATATGACGGACTAAAGAAAGAGATTTTTACGGCCGAATCGGACCGCAGAATAGCCTTGTTGCAGACAGAATTTGACCTTGCTCAAAAAGAAGATACTATTCTTTTTCAAAAAGGAAAGATAAAAAAACAACAGAGCAACCAAATGCTCACCTCAATTATTGCTGGTTTGTTATTGTTCCTGTTGCTTATGGGTATTGTAGCCATAAAAAATAATAAAAGAAAAAATGTCCAATTGCAGCATCAAAATGAAGAAAAAGAGTTCCTGATCAAAGAGATACACCATAGGGTTAAGAATAATTTGGAGGTGGTTTCCAGTTTACTTTCTCTACAGGCAACCCACATAGAAGATGTTAAGATCAAGGACAATATGCTCCAAATTCAAAACAGGATTCAGAGTATGAGTATGATTCATCAGAATTTATATCACGGAAACAACATGGCCACTATAGAAATGCGAAGTTATTTTAAAAACTTGATGAATTATGTGCTTCATTCTTACGGAGCTGAGCAGCGAATAGATGTGGTTTATGAAATGAACGAGCTTGAACTGAATGTAGATATAGCAACTCCTATTGGTTTAATAGTTAATGAGTTGATTACCAATTCTTTAAAATATGCTTTTCCCAATAACAATGTAGGGGTCATTACAATAGGATTAACCCGGAACACTTCCCTTTTGGAACTCAAGGTGACCGATAATGGCATAGGGATCCAAAAAGGGAAAAAGTCCCATGGTACAGGTTTTGGCAGTCAGTTAGTGCAACTGTTGACCAAGCAACTTGATGGTAGAATGATTTTAAACCAGAATAAAGGAACAGCTGTATCCTTTGAATTCCAACTTAATAAAGCCGCTTAGTTATGAAACACCAGACCCGTATCCTGATTGTAGAGGATGATATGATCATAGCCGCCAATATTTCTTTACAACTCGCCAATTTGGGCTATGAAGTTATTGGGATTGTGACTAGGGGAGAAGAGGCCATATTGCACGCTACTACCAATATGCCCGATATACTTATATTGGACGTAAACCTGAAAGGGGCAATAAATGGTATTGAAGCAGCAACAGAAATTCAGAAAACCCATAATATTCCCATTATTTATCTTACCGCCAATAGTGATGAAAGCACCTTTGCCAAGGCTAAAATTACCCATCCCCATGCCTTTATTTCCAAACCCTTTAACAAGCTGGATCTACAGCGGACCGTTGCACTAGTGGCAGAACAACTGAAGGAAGGTCCAACGGATAACATGGAGGATTCAGAGAGCTTTGAGGTAATGGAGGATCGAATATTTGTGAGGCACAATGGAAAAATGGTCAAGTTGTTGCTCGATGAGATTCTTTATATTGAAGCAGATAGAAATTATAGTAATATTATAACCCCAGCTGCGAATTATTTAATTAGTACTACCCTTAAACATGTGGAAACGGAACTAACAAATCCTAAATTTATTAGGGTCCATCGCTCCTATATGGTGAATATTTCAAAATTGGATGTGGTTGCCGATAATCACCTGGAGATCAACAGAAAGGTCATCCCCATGAGTAAAACTTTTAAAGAGTACGTTTTGAAACACCTACACACTATTTGATGTGTTTCTCTAATATTCCGGTAACTTTTAACCGTTCTTCGGAAACCCAACACTTTCTTTCGTCCTTTTTCTTCACTACAGATAGGATTTATTGTTTAAAATGCTATTGGATATAGTTATTTGTAGCCTTGGATAAATTCTTCTTTTGGGGGCTACACAACAATTCCAATACACTGCTATTAACTAAAAAAAGACATCATGAAAAAATGTTTAATTTTCGTATTATTTGTATTGATGGGCCATATAGTACTTGCTCAGGATAAATTGTATCTCGTATTCGAATTCATGCAAGTAGATAATGAACAGGAGGTAGCCTATGCCGAAACAGAGAAATTTTGGGAAAAAATTCAACAACAACGTATCAATAGTGGCGACATTATTGGGTGGGATCTATGGGCACTTAGCCCAGGGGGAGAGCAGCAGGGATTTCAATACTTGACCGTTACCTTATATAATGATCCGGTTAAGATGATGGATGGAAGTAGTTGGGCACAATTGATGGACAGGGCCAAAGCGGCCTACCCCAATATGGCTGAGTCTGATCTTGATAAAAAATTAAACCGCTCTTCGGTAACTAGGGACTTGGCGGTTAGGATATATGCAGAAGAAATAGCCGCGACCCAAGGGGATTTTGATATGGCCTTGGGTACCGTTGCACAGATAGATATGATGAAGGTAGACCTGATGGACTATGAGTCTTATGAAAAAGCGGAGATGGAAATATTTCAACCAATCCATCAGAAGGCTGTGGACTCTGGAGATAAGGCTAATTGGGGGCTTATACGGTTTATTTGTCCAATAGGTAGTGATACCTATGCTTCACATATGACGGTTAGTATGTTCAAGGATTATAAACAAGCCCTAAATCAA
>JBFHGV010000125.1:0-7621 GCA_041582955.1 Arenibacter sp. | reverse complement strand
TAAATCTTCTTCAGGTATCCCCTTGCCGCTGTCCACCACATCGATATATATCATTTTTTGCCCTGATTCGTATTCTATTCTTGATTCGATGCCAATAGTGCCAAAGGGTGGGGTATTCTTAAAGGAGTTGGAAAGTAGGTTAAAGATAATACGTTCGGTCTTTTCTACATCGATAATAATTTCTTCGTCAGGGGAATTAATTTTATAAGTAAAATTGATGTCTTTTTCAACAGCGTAATTTTCGAATGCCTCAATGGTAGGGTTAATAAAGGCACCTAAGGTCTCTTTCCTTAAATTTAATTTAAGTCTTCCTTGTTCCGCTTGTTGAAACGTAATCAATTGGTCTGCCAAGCTTAAAAGTCTTTTGGTGTTTTTCTGGATTATAGCTAAATATTTGTTGTTTTCAGGATCTGCATTTCGGGTGAGCAAGCGCTCCAAAGGACCCGCAATCAATGTCAAGGGCGTTCTAAATTCATGGGACATATTGGTGAAATACTGAAATTTCCCCTGATTGATGGTATGTACCCGTTCCTTGTCCAGTTCTTCAAACTTTAACCGTTGTTTTAATTTCTCGTGTTGCGAAAAATAGACGACTATTCCGATGCCTATTCCCACGGTGAGCAAGGTAAACAACAAATAGCTCCACCATGTCCGGTACCAAGGGGGCAATATTTTAAGGTTCAAGTTCTTGGTCTCCGCAGTCCAGATACCGTCGCCATTGGCAGCCCTTACCTTGAAAACATAACTCCTGGCAGGCAAATTGGTGTAGGTAACGGTAGTCTTGCCTTCGTTGACGGTTACCCAATCCTCATTAAAACCCTCCAATTTATAGGCTACCTTATTTTTGGAAGGCGTTGAAGTGTGCTCCACGGCCAGATCAAAAGCAATAAATTGTTCTTTTTGACTTACGGCTATATCAGTGGTCTCTGAAATAGACCGCTCCAATATTACCCTGTTATTAAGTTTTTCCCCAATTCTTACACGCTCGTTGTTTACCAGGAGGTCGGTAATCAAAACCTTGGGAGGTTGATCATTAAGTTGAATATCCTCTGGCCTAAAAATCGTTAGCCCATTTAAACCGCCAAAATAAAAATACCCGGACCTGCCCTTAAAAAAAGCCCCTTGCCTAAAGTTGTTCTGGGCAAGGCCATCACGCACATCAAATACATCTATAGTGTTGTCCCTTAAATGAAATCTCAATAGTCCCATATCGGAACTTAACCATAAATAGTTGTCCCCTTCCGGCAAAATACCGTAGATAGCGTCGTCCGGTAACACATCATTTTTCCGGAAGTACTCTATGTTGGAAGGTTCCCCCGAACTATCAATGGTCACTTTGTTCAGCCCTCCCCCAAAGGTCCCTACCCAGATATTTCCTGAACTATCATCATATAGGGAGAAAACATTCTCATAGCTCAAGCTTATTTTGTCATTCTTGTTGTCCGAGTATTTATGGAGAATCTTAATTTCCTTGCCATCATATGTTGCATGTATCAAGCCTTTTCTGGTACCGATCCAAAATGAACCATCGTTGGATTTAAGGAAGGTATGGCCAATTTCATTTTCCAAGGAAATAGTGGCCTTAACCTTCAGTTCTGGGTCTTTATTATTGTCAATTACTGTCCATGGATTTTGCACTACCGTGAGCTGGCTCCCCAATAGTAGAATGTCATTTTCCGAAATCTGGGAAATACCTCGAATTCCCTTATTCATGAGCTGTACGCCATCCTTGGTCAAGCTTAGCTTTTTAAATTGAGCTTTTGAGGGGTTGTACACTACTATTGAACTGTCCGTGCCGAACCATAAATATCCTTTATCATCCTCATAAATACTGCGCACATAATCCAAATCGGAAATCGGAAATCTTTTTTCCAGATTCTCAAACTTAAGCGAATTGGAAGTATTGGCATTAACGGCAGTGGTACTTCTAAAAAGTGGCGTGTTATACCCGGACAACCATAGTCTTCCATTTCTGTCCTCCAGAATAGCCGTCAATAAATTGTCGGTCAAGGACTGCTCGTCATAGGGGTTATTGGAATAACTAATAAATTGCTTCTGACTAAGGTCCAACTTATTTATACCTCCTTGGGCCGTACCCACCCACAACACATTAAAATCATCCTGAAAAAGGGCGTTTATATTTTGACTGCTTATGCCAAAAGTATTTCTTGGGTTGTAGGCAAAGTGTTGAAAACTATCCCCATCCTCTGTATATTTAAAGAGACCGTTGTTGGTTGTGCCTATCCACACACTGCCTGTATGGTCTTCAAAAATAACGTCTACTGCAAGGTTGGAGTTTGTAGGGGTTAATTTATTCTCCCTGTTGGAACTGGTGATTATGTGTGCCTTTGTTCCTTCTAGGGATGCCTTGTACAAACCTTTTTCGGTGCCGATCCAAAAGATATTGTTTCTATTTATCAGGCAGTTGACCTCCGTATTCTCCAGAGCCTTAAATGGGGTCAGGGCTTTGATCTCCATAGCTTGGCCTGAAACCTCGGTTGGGAGGTATAGGTTCCACAAGCCCTTGGCAGTAGCCAGGACCATTGAGTTTTCTTCCCTAAAACTAAAATCGTTTAGGTTGGGAATTTGAGGATGTGATTTTAGGATGTTTTGGGAAATCTGGAATTCGCCATTGTGTACATCTGTAAGTTGGCAAACATAGAGTTCGTTTTCACCGGAGAACCAGATTCTGCCATCTGGTGAGGCACCAATTTTACTAATACTAAGCCTGCGATCAAGGGGAACCGTAAGAAATTTTTCCAGGGAGGGAACATAAACATTGAGCCCAAGGCTGGTACCTATCCATAAAAGCCCCTCCTTATCATTGTACAATTGTTTAATATCGTTGCTAAGAATATTTCCATTGCCGGCAGTTTGGGAGGTGTAGGTCTTAAATTCATAGCCATCGTGCCTAATGAGTCCGTTTGGGGTGCCAAACCATAAAAACCCATACCTGTCCTGTGCTATGGAATTTATGGTATTCTGGTTAAACCCCTGCTGATTGGAGAAGTGTTCAAACTTTTGGGAAAATAAGTGGTTTGGGACGGCAAGGCCAAAAATTAGTATTCCCCATAACAACAGTAAAGAGACTTGTTTGCAATACCTTTTGTTTCCCATGTTTTAATTTTGCAGAAGACTACGGCCTAAACCCTTTTGTTGCCGAAGAGAAACAAATATAAATTGGTTGGACCATAATTCCTAGCGTATTATTTTTTTGGAACAGCCTGAGACAATGGAAAAAATAAGCTTGAAAATTTTAATTCTAAGCCTATTATTATTGGGTTGAATGAAGATGTTGAAAAAAATTACGATTTATGACCTACTTAAAGCTTTGGGTTGTATTCTTGTGGTGATGAATGGGGAAACAGTTAAGTTGCATCAATGTTTTAATCCCGGTGCCGTCCCTGAACCGTGATCATTTCACCTTGGGGGCTACCCAAAAACAATATTCAATAGTCAGCTAAAAACATAATAGTTCGTATCAAAAAAAAAGCTCAAAATGACCCATAAATTCCTTTTAGCCTTCGCATTCTTATCCATTTCTTGTTCCCTACTTGGCCAAACCTATATTACCAATGTAAGCGTTGGCGATGTGGAACGCCAAAGACTGTTATCCAATCAGACGGTGGTGATTAACAATGATAGCATTGTGAACATAAAGAGCAGTAAGAAAATAAAGGTTCCTAAAAATGCCAAGGTATTGGACGGAAGTGGCAAGTTCTTATTTCCCGGGCTCACCGATGCCCATATCCATTTTTTTCAGAGCGGCGGACTCTATGCCCGTCCAGATGTTATTGATCTGCGCAAGGAGAAGCCATATCACAAAGAAATGGCAGAAGGGCTTCAAAATATGGATGAGGTGCTGAAGCGGTATTTGCAAAATGGGATTACCAATGTGATAGATGTTGGTGCTACCTACAATTTTTTGGAGCAACGCAACAAATTTAAGGATAGGGCAGATGTCCCCTCTATTTATATGTCCGGGCCTTTATTAACTACCTATGAGCCTTCGGCCTATAAGGATTTGGAAATGGATGCGCCATTTAGTTTGGTACAGACCCTAGAAGAGGGCGTGCAAAGGGTACGGGAACAACTTCCTTACCAACCAGATTTTATTAAAATTTGGTATATAGCAGGTAGGGATGGGTTGACCGTGGAAGAAAGTGCCCGCAAAAGTCTGCCTATGATCAGGGCCATTATTCAAGAGGCCCATAAAAACAATTTAAAGGTTGCCGTACATGCCACCCAGCGGATTACCGCCCAATTGGCCGTTGAAAATGGAGCCGATTTTTTGGTACACAGTATAGTGGATGAAGTAATACAGGACGATTTTGTGCGATTGCTGAAGCAAAACAAGACCATCCTTTGCCCTAGCTTGACCGTGCATTTGGGCTACAACAATACCTTTGGGCAAAATCTAGCATTTAGGCAAGAGGCCTTGTTAAGGGCAGATCCGTTTACTTTGGGGACGCTGTTAGACCTAAAGCATTTGCCAGATACCCTACTGGTGCAGCGGTATAAAAAGCGTTATAATTCCCAGGCCAATGAAGAACGTTTGGAGCTCAGAAATAGGAATATGATGGCCAATCTTAAAAAATTGTCCGATGCCGGTGTTCTTATTGCAACGGGTACCGATGCGGGGAATATAGGGACCCTACATGCCGCTTCCTATGAGGCGGAATTACGGGCCATGGGCAAAAGCGGTATGGGGAATTGGCAGATAATAACGGCCTCTACCCTTAACGGCGCCAAGGTTTTAGGAAAGGATAAGGAGTTTGGCAGCATTGGGGTTGGGAAAAAGGCCAATCTTATTCTATTGAACAGCAACCCCCTTGAGGACATAGGAAATCTAGGGGATATCCATACCGTGATCCATAATGGTACAGTATTAAATCCGGATGAAATACTTCCTGATACTCCGTCCCATTTGGCACAGCGACAATTAAATGGCTATAACCTAAGGGATATAGAGGCCTTTTTGGAACCCTATGCAGAGGATGTTGAGGTGTATACCTATCCAGACCCATTGCGGTACCAGGGAAAAGAGGCCATGCGGGCCAGGTACTCCAAGATGTTCCAGAACACACCCAATTTGCATTGTGAATTGGTGGCCAGGATTGCAAAGGGAAATATAGTGATAGACCAGGAACGCGTTCAATTTGGCGATAGAATAAATGAAGCCGTGGCCATATACTACATAGAAGACAACAAGATTAAAAAAGTTTTTTTTGTCAAGTAAATAGGGGAGTGCTGGCAACGACCAATTGCCATGGGAGCATTAAATTAGGATGGCAGCCCATCAAAAACATATGGGGCCGTATCCACACCCAACAACTAGGGAAGAGTTTTAAGCGGTGCAGCCCGCATACAAGAGAGGAAAAAGTCCCGTTCCGTTATCCTTGACTAAACCTTTACTATATTTAAGAGTCTAAAAAATAATAATAAAATGACTCTTTAAAATGAGCTTGCAAAAATGTATCTTTCTTTTGGCCGTTTCTTTTCTTCCACTATGCTATGGATTTATTTCAGAAAACCCAGAAATGGAAGCATCCTATTTGTCAAGGAGTCAAGAAATCCCGGTTTACAATTTTGAAGCCTTAAAACCCCATTTATATACCAATTCCGATAAGGTCCATATCGTTAATTTTTGGGCCATGTGGTGTGCTCCCTGTGTAAAAGAGTTACCTATACTTAAGGAGTATGAAGCCAATAATACAAATGTGGAAGTGCTGTTGGTAAGTCTTGATTTTCCTGAAAACATTGATTCAAAACTAAAGCCATTTTTAAAGAAAAAGGGGATTACATCAAATGTTGTATTGTTGGATGACCCAGATGCCAATAGCTGGATAGACAAGATAGACCCCAATTGGTCAGGGGCAATACCCTTTACCATCATATTCAATAACGAAAATCGCTCTTATCACGAACGTGCTTTTGAGAATATTCAGGATTTAGAAAATGAAGTAAACAAAACTATAAAAAGCAAATAACTATGAAAATGTACAATATAATATTTACAGCAATACTTACAGCGAGCAGTTTCCTTATCACCGTGGGTGCTAGCGCCCAAGAAAGAAAAGGACCGCCTCGTGGCGGTGGACATAGTCCTGTCCAAACCAAGACCTTGGAAGAAGTTGGCGGTTATAAAATTGGGGATGTTGCCACCGATTTTAAACTTAAAAATGTAGATGGAAATATGTTCTCCTTGTCTGATATTAAAAAGGCCAAAGGATACATAGTAGTCTTTACTTGCAATGAATGCCCTTTTGCTAAAATGTATGAGGACCGCTTAATTGCCCTACATAATGAGTATGCACCAAAAGGATATTCTGTAATTGCCATCAATCCAAATGTAAGTGCGTCCAACTCAAGAGAAAGCTTTGAGGCCATGCAGAAAAGGGCCGAAGAAAAGGAGTTCCCATTTGTGTATTTGGCAGATGAAGGACAAAAAATATCCCCCCAATACGGGGCAGTAAGAACACCTCACGTTTTTTTATTGGATCGTGAACGCAAGGTGCAGTATATAGGCACTATAGACGATAATGCCAGATCTGCAGAACAAGTAAAAGTAAAATATGTTGTTAATGCTATAGAAGCATTGGAAAATAACCAAAAACCAGATCCCAACTTTACCAAGGCTATTGGATGTCCGGTAAAGCTTGCCAGAAATTAAATAGGTAAATTAGCTTTTTACAAGCCCATAGGGGACAAGAGGGAAGCTACTGATGACGTTTTACAGCATAAAGATGAGCATTTCCACTATGGCATTTATAGGGGACAGTAACCTTTAAAAGACCGGGCATACAAATAAAAAAATATAAATATGAGAATAGGAATTTTGGGAATGGGTGGTGTAGGTAGTTTTATTGGTGCAAAACTCACTAAGCATTATGAAAATGATGAAGAAACCAAAGTATTTTTTATTTGTCGCAATGAAACCAAGGAGGCCATTCTTAACAATGGACTTACCTTAATTGCAGATAATAAAACCATTACGTCCAGACCCTATTTGGTTTCCGATAAGCCTGATGAAATAGGATTTCTTGATATACTAATAGTCACCACAAAATCCTATGCCTTGGGAACTGCAATTGGTGAATATCAAGATTGCCTTAAAAAGGATACCATTATAATCCCATTGCAAAATGGGGTAAATGCAAAAAATATAATTGAGAAGAACATAGATCACGACAGTTCAAAAATATTGGAGGGTTGTATTTATATTGTTTCAAACATAGCGGAACCGGGCATAGTAAAACACCTGGGCGGACCGGGAAAAATATTTTTTGGGAACACTGACGGTCAAGATCTTGGATGGGTTGGGGAAATATTGGTCAAAGGTGGTTTAAATGCAACCTACACCAAGGACATTCAGGAAATATTATGGAAAAAATACCTGTTTGTTTCACCATTGTCCACCATGACTACAGCACTCAATATTAGTCTAGGGGAGTTGGCCGAAGATTCCAAATATATGGCCATACTTAAAAAGATGATGATAGAAGTCCAAGAGTTGGCCAATAAACACAAGATAAGCTTAACTGAAAAAGATATAGAAGCTTCCTTGGCTATGCTTTCAAATTTTCCCTATGAATCCAAAACATCCTTACAGTTAGATTTC
>JBFHGV010000124.1:0-7627 GCA_041582955.1 Arenibacter sp. | reverse complement strand
GGATGGCCTTTGGTGTTGGGATTTAAGGAATTCTGATGAAGGCAATATCAACAACAACCTGGCCAAGTCTTTGGGGTATGCCCAGGAAGGGGGAGGTGGCATGACCGTTGATTTTTTATCACTGGTGTATGAACCGGACCGGGAAATACTGCAAAACTCTTACAAGGACCTTATGGGGGCTTCCGATATGACCAATTTTAATGTGGAGTTAAGGTTGGTCCCTAGAAACAATGATCCCATATGGTTCAACCTTAAAGGGACCTTGGTTGTGGATGAGTTGGAAGGCCCTTTGCGAATGTTGGGAGTGGCGTATAACATTCATAAATACAAATCCGTTGAGCTGGAGATAAGGAGAAGGAAGGAGCATTTTAAAAATGTAGTTAAAGGAGCCAAGATCGGAATTTGGGAGGGTAATCTTCTTACTGGAGAAGTTGTTTGTAATGAACGGTGGGCAGGCATGGTGGGCTATACCTTGGAGGAATTGGCGCCTATAAATTATGAAGCTTTTTTGGGGCTAGTGCATCCAGAGGATGCGCATGATGTGGAGCAGGCACTTAAGGACCATATGAGCAATAAGGGGATTTATGAGGTGGAATTTAGGATGCGCCACAAAGATGGACGCTGGATATGGATGTTGAGTAGAGGTGAAATCACCCACTATAACTCCGAAGGTCTTCCTGTTACAGTTTCAGGTATCCACTATGATATTACCAATAGAAAAACGAACGAGTTATTACTAAAAAAATACAAAGATCTTTTTGAGCGATCTGGCGAGGCTGCAAAAATTGGTTATTGGGAATTGGATCCACTGAATAATGAGATTTTTTGGAATAAGGCGGTGAAAGAAATCCATGAGGTTCCCTATGACTATGTGCCTACGGTAGACAGTGGATTGGATTTTTATTTAAAAGGCGAGGATCGCAATCGTTTTGAGGCTATTTTTTACCAAGCTTTACAACAGCCTTTGGAGTTTGATGAAGAACTGCGTATCAAGAGCAAAAATGGCGGTGTAAAATGGGTAAGGGTTATTGGGGTTTCGGAGCATAAGAATGGTGAGTGTATAAGCCTCTTTGGACTAATACAGGATATAGATCAAATAAAAAAGGTACAACTGCAAATAAAGATTAGAGAGGAGCAGTTTAGACAAACCTTTAACCATTCCGCGATAGGGATGGCCCTAATAAATAAAGAGAATAAACTGTTGCAGGCCAATGATAGTTTAAGTGGGATCTTTGGCTATAGCCAGGAAGAACTGCAGCAGATGAACCTTGAGAAAATAGCAGAGCCCAATGATCTAAAAGTGAATAGAAAGCTGATAGAGGAGCTGTTTTCCGGTAAACATAAATTTATAAAGCTAGACCATAGGTTTATTCATAAGGACGGATCTGTAATTTGGGCCAATGTGTGCATGTCTGCTATTAACAATGATCAAGGCGATATAATTCATTTTGTAGCCCAGATACAGGATATAACCGATCGCAAAGAAAATGAAATGTTATTGGCACATAATGTTGATCTAATGCACCGTATAAACGATGCTGTAAACATTGGGATTTGGGAGCTGGATTTGACAGCCAACACGGTTTATTGGAGCCCAACGATTAAAAAAATGGCGCAAGTTCCGGAGGATTTTGTACCCACCCTTGAGGAGGTATATACCTTTTTTGTATCTGGCCAACAAAGGGAAACCTTTATAGCGGCTGTTGGGCATGCCATTGAAAAGGGAGAGGGGTTTGATCTTGAACTGCAGGTTGTTACCACCGCCAATAAGGTGTTTTGGTCCAGGACCATCGGTATTCCCGTAATGGAGGATGGTAAGTGCGCTAGATTGTACGGGTTTTTTCAAGATATTGATGAAAAGACAAGGGCTACAAAAGAATTGGCTATCAAGGAAGAGGAGTTCAGGAGGTCTTTTAAACATGCTGCAATTGGTATGCTGGTAATTGATCTTGATGGTAGGTTGAAAAAGGCAAACCCCAGGATATGTGAAATTTTGGGTTATGATGAAAAGGAGATTCTTGAGAAATCAATTGTAGATTTGGCCCATCCGAAAGATAAGGATGTAATTCGTAAGATGTTGGTCGAAATTAAAAGCGGTAAAAAGGGAGTGTTTAAAATGGAGCAGCGCTGTATTCATAAGTCTGGGGATTATATCTGGGTTAATGCAGGTATAGCAGCGGTACAAAATGATGCCGGAGTCTTTACCCATTTAGTGGCACAGTTGCAGAATATTTCAGATAAAAAACAACTGACCGAGAATCTTACCGAACACAATAATCGGTTGATCAATTTTGCACATATCGTATCCCATAACCTAAGGTCCCATACCAGTAATATCAGCATGCTGCTGAATTTGGCACTACAAGATAACCCAGGCTTGATTAAAAATGATTATTACCGAAACATAAAGGCTGTTTCGGATAATATGAACGAAACAATCTTTCAGCTGAATGAGATTGTTGAAATTAATTCCAAGGTGAGCTCTACCTTAACCTCCCAAAATTTATTGGCAAATGTTGAAAAGGCATTAAATACGGTTCAATCCTTGGTAAATAAAACCAAAGCCAAGGTAGATGTGGATATCGATTCCGGCATCAATGTATTGGCCGTACATGCTTATTTGGAGAGTATTATTCTAAATCTAATTACCAATGCCATAAAATATAGGTCGCCAGACCGAAATTTGGAAATAAAGATTTTAGGCGGATTAAAAGGGAGTTTCGCTTATCTGCGTATTGTAGATAATGGCTTGGGAATAGATCTGGATAGATATGGCTCTAAAATTTTTGGAATGTACAAAACATTTCATAGTCATCCGGAGGCCAGGGGAATTGGGCTTTTTATCAGTAAGAATCAGATTGAAGCTATGGGCGGTAGTATAGCAGTGGAAAGCGAATTAAACAAAGGTACTGCCTTTACCACCTATTTTAGGATTGCAAAATAAATTTAATGATGTATAATAATATGTTTTTTAGAAGATGGGAGTTCATAAAATATTATCTATAGGCAAATATGTATTGGGAATATCCTTGTGCAACAACTACCTTAGGTGCGTAAATTATTTAAGCGCTAAAAAGATATTGTATTAAGGGGACAATCTTAGAATCTATTTTTTTATATGAAAATCAATACCGCCTTTATTATAGATGACGACCCTATTTTTGTTTTTGGTTCAAAAGTACTCCTGAAAAAAAATGGTTTTGCATCCAATATTGTCGTTTTCCAGAATGGAAAGGAGGCACTCGAAAAAATCGTAGAGCTTCTGCAATCCCAGGGAGTACTGCCCGAAGTTATTTTTTTGGACTTGAACATGCCTATTATGGATGGCTGGGAATTCTTGGAAGCCTTTGGCAAACTGTCCGGGGTAGAGCATATACGCTTGTATATTTTGAGCTCTTCAATTGATTCCAGGGATATGGAACGCGCCAAACAATACGATATTGTCACAGATTTTATCGCAAAACCCTTGACCGATGGCAGAATAAGCAAATTGCAGAACAGTATAGAAGTATAGTTATTTTGTATATCCTAAAATAACCAGTGCAGCTGTTTAAGTGCCCTGAGGTTTATGGGGAAACGCTCTTACCGTGGGCAGGGGCTTTAAGTTTTCAGACTGTTAGGAGCTACTAAGGTCAGGGAAAAGGGAAATCGTAGGATTGTTCTGGTTATCAAGCTGTATTATGTCAAATTTATTGTAAACCATTAGCATTTTAGGAAGTACTGCGTTATTTTAGTGCCTGCAAAAAAATAAGTCCATTATTGGTGCATTTTACTGTTTTGAGTTGACCTTCCAAATCTAAGAGCGCGTTTATATGCTGTAGGCCAAGGGGAGGTCAGATGTTTAAGTGTGCTAAATTTTTTAATTCATGAGATTACTTTTAAGTATTGTTCTACTATTGTTCATAGCATCCTGTAAAACTTCCTATGATGAACCTGAAATTTCACTTGATGATTATACCTTGGAGGAGGGCTTCTCTTTAGATGTTGTGGCCTCTGAACCGCTGCTGACGGCTCCAGTGGCAATTGATTTTGATTCCAAAGGACGCATATGGGTTGCGGAAATGACCGGATTTATGGTTAATTTGGAAGGGGATGATGAGGATTTGCCCAGTGGATCTATCAAGATATTGGAAGATTTGGATCAGGATGGGGTTATGGATCACGCCAAAACCTTCTTGGATAGCCTGGTTATGCCAAGGGCTTTGGCATTGGTATATGGTGGGTTGTTGTATGTGGAATCGCCCAATCTTTGGTTTGTGGAAATTAAAAATGATAAGCCCGTAAACCGGGTGTTGGTAGACTCCTTGTACGCCGTAGCGGGAAATCCAGAGCATCAGCCCAATGGTTTAATGATGAATGTGGACAATTGGATTTACAATGCCAAATCCAACTACAGGTATCAGCGAAAGAACGGTGTTTGGAAAAAAGAACCTACCACTCAAAGGGGGCAATGGGGTATTTCCCATGATAATTTTGGTCGACTCTACTACAATAATAATTCTACCCAGTTGCTGGGAGATCACGTATTGCCCAATAGGCTTACACGGAATAAGTATTTTGTGCCCAAGGTGGGTGTGGACGAAAGCTTGACCAAGGATCAGCGAGTCTACCCCTTGCATGCCGCATCGGTAAACAGGGGTTATGAAAAAGGGGTGCTGGACCAAGATAGCTTGTTGGTGAATGTAACGGCAGCCTGTGGTCCTTTGGTATATAGGGGCGGGATGTTCCCAGATGGTTATGACCAGAATGTTTTTGTTTGTGTCCCGGAAGTCAATCTAATAAAAAGGAACATACTCTCTTTTGAAGCAGATAGGGTGCTGGCCAAGCAGGCCTGGCAAGGCAAAGAATTTTTGGCCTCAACGGACGAAGGTTTTCGGCCGGTAAACCTTTCAAATGGCCCGGATGGAAATATGTATGTTGTGGATATGCACCGAGGGGTAATTCAGCATTACGCATTTTTAAGCCCTTATCTTAAAAAAGTATCGGCCCAGAAGAAATTGGATACTATTCAGAATTATGGTAGGATATTAAGGGTTAGCTCCAAGGACCAGGCCCCAAGGGACATTCCAGATCTGGAGACCTTTTCAACATCCCAATTAGTGGCTGCTTTAAAGGACACCAATGGCTGGGTGAGGGATCGTGCCCAACAATTTTTGGTTCACAATAAGGATGCGGGGGCCTTGCCCGAATTAAAAAATATGCTTGCTGATAATGACAGCCCCTTGTCCCAAATACACGCGCTATATGTGCTTGAAGGTCTAGATGAGCTGGAGTTTGATGTGTTGGGAGATCTGGTTAAAAATGGCAGGCCCAGTGTGGCTTCGCACGCCCTGGTTTTGATGGAAGAGTTTGCATCGGCCCAAAACGTATCCAAGGCAGAGCAGGTTTTTAAGGCCGCCATGGATAGGAATGAGCCTATGTTAGACCTTTATCTGTCAACCACCTTGGGAGTGTGGGCACAGTACGACCAGGATTTGTTTTTTCCCGCTATATATGAACTGTCCCAAAAATATAGTGATAAAAAAATATATCAGGAAGCCATTGTTAGTGGGGCCGAAGGGGTGCTTCCAGCACTGCAATCCGAAATGGGTGAGCTGGCCAGTTTGCAGGATTCCGATCTTGATAATTTGATAGCGGAGAGTGTGTCCCGTCAAAAAAATGATAAACCAAATTATATTTATTCCACAAAAATTGCAAGGGCCGATTCCAGAACCAATGGAGCCGTACTTTTTCGTCAGATCTGTGCCTCATGCCATTCCTCCAGTGGAGAAGGTATTAACGGTTTGGCACCGCCGCTGGTGGGGTCCGAGTACATATCTACCCATTTGGAACAGCTAGGTTTAATTATTCTCCACGGCCTAAAAGGTCCCCTGCTCATCAATGGTGAAGTGTATGATAAAGACCATCAAATGCCCGGGTTAATGTATAATACCAATATTTCCGATAAGGATATTTCGGATATTATTTCTTATGTTACCAATGCATTTTCCGTGAAACCCAAAGGATTGAAACCCGAAAAAATTAAGGAACTCCGCAATGCTAAGCCCAAGGCTGGTATTGGGTATACGGAGGAAGAGCTGTACCAAACCATTGGAAAATAATTTTATTCGTTGGAAGTGGTCTGTTCTTAAAAAATATGTAATCAATAAAAATTCAAACCCGGTAGAAAGATGAAGACTTTTGTAAATGAAGATTTCCTGTTGCAGAGCGAATTTTCTAAAATTTTATATCATAATTATTCTAAAAACTTGCCTATCATAGATTATCACAATCACCTGCCTCCCGAGGAGATTGACGGTGATCGGGTTTTTGAGAATATTAGTCAAGTATGGCTTGCCGGGGATCATTACAAGTGGAGGGCCATGCGGGCCTTGGGTGTGAATGAGAAGTACATTACAGGAAATGCATCGGATAAGGAGAAGTTCCTTAAATGGGCAGAAACTGTGCCCTATACCGTAAGAAATCCCCTGTACCATTGGACGCATCTGGAGTTGCAGCGCTATTTTGGAATTCAGGAGTTATTGGGGCCGGACAATGCGGAAGAAATTTACGAAAAAACAACGGCTATTCTACAAGAAAATTCCCATAGTACCTTGGGACTGTTGCAACAACAGAACGTAGAATCATTATGCACCACCGATCAGCCAACAGATTCCTTGGCCTTTCATGGGAGTATAAGGGAAAAGGGCAGCTCGCCAAAGGTTTTTCCAACTTTTAGACCAGATAAGGCATTTGCCATAGACTTGGGAGCTTCTTATGTTTCCTATTTGGAAGAATTGGCTAATGCGGCCAAACTTAGAATAGAGGGTTATGATGATTTATTGGCGGCTTTGGAAAACAGAATGGATTTTTTTCATGAACAGGGGTGTAGACTGGCAGACCATGGTTTGGAGCAATTGTATTTCTTCAAGGAAGGGACCTATAAGGCGGCGGAGCTGTTTAAAAAAGTAAGGGAAGGAAAGGCACTCTCAATAGAAGAAGTTCATTATTTTAAATCGCAGGTGTTGCTGTTTTTAGGAAGGGCGTATCATAAAAGAGGCTGGGTGCAGCAGTTTCATATTGGGGCTATCCGTGATAACAACAAAAGGTTACTGTCTATATTGGGGCCTGACACAGGATTTGATTCCATTGGCGATTTTTCACAGGCTAGGGCATTGAGTGGGTTTTTAAACGAATTGGACGGGACAGATCAATTGGCCAAGACCATAATCTACAACCTTAACCCGGCAGACAACGAAGTGATTGCTACCATGGTAGGTAATTTTAATGATGGCAGTGTAAAGGGAAAAGTGCAATTTGGTTCCGGATGGTGGTTTCTAGACCAAAAAGACGGCATGGAAAAACAAATGAATGCACTTTCCAATATGGGGCTTTTAAGTTGTTTTGTGGGAATGTTAACAGATTCCCGAAGCTTTTTGTCCTTTCCAAGACATGAGTATTTTAGGAGGATTCTATGTAATCTTATAGGAAATGATGTAGTTAACGGGGAGTTGCCCGCCGATGAAAAATGGTTGGGCAAGATAGTAGCCGATATTTCCTATTACAATGCCAAAAATTATTTCGATTTTAATAAATAATATATTGGACTTTAGGTCCCGCTACGGCATAGGGCAATAATAAAAAATGC
>JBFHGV010000123.1:0-7632 GCA_041582955.1 Arenibacter sp. | reverse complement strand
CAATACTGGCCCATTGGTTTTATGATCTGTTTTACAAGACACCGTTGCCAAACAAGTAAACAACATTATCCCTACTACAGTTTTATAATACATAAGATCCTTCATTTTTTTTATAAACATACATAGAAATATAAAATGTTCTTCATTTGTGCATCAATCTATACCAATAATATAGCAACCCCATCCGGGCAACAATACAAAAACATTAATTTCCCTATGCAAAATGATTATGATTTGATGGCAAATTATTACTAAAGTGATTATCCCAACTCAAGTTTCTTTCCGTTTGTGTACAATTTCCTACCAACTATACATTTGCAGCACAGTAGCCACAACTGAAATAGTACCTTTCCAATAAATAAATTAGGACCCATAACGAATATAGGGATGCCAATACTGTTTATGACCCCAAGCATATGGTTTTAGGATCTATAACAGTAGCACATAATTATATAACCTATTCATATAAATATATAACATCCTCCCCCGCCTATTTTCGACATTTGTATAACACCAAATAACAATTTATCATGTCACAGATTATAAGCATCATTTTGGGATTGAATCTTTGTTTCGCCGCAGGCATCATTATATTGATTGTTCATGGAATGTACTTTTCAAAAAAAGACAATCAACCGGATACAGATATACTCTATGACAGACAAAACACCCAAAGATCTAAAGATCGGTATTAAATAAAACTGTATAACCAGGATTGTTTTTTTGTGTATATGCCTTCCATTCCCTGAATTTAGTTACTGGAATCCATTTGACACCCTCACATTAAAAAAAGGCAATCTGTTTGCTACTTAAGGACAAACAAGGACCTTTTCTAAACAGATGATGCCTTGACATCCAGGCTCAAATATTGAGTTTTAAAAATCATTAAGCCCAAGCTGATGATAATTGGACATAAAACTGCTTAGGCCGCAAAATAAGGAAATTGAAATTAAAAGCCACTTGGGTTGGTATGAACTCTATGATAACAAACCACTACACCCAAACTGGCCCAAAAATCAAGATAATCCTATTATGTGACAGGCCACTTAACCACAAAAAAAGCACCCTAACAGCCAAATCCTAGAACACCCAAAAATACCTATTTCACTTATACCCCTTACCCTTATTGATCTAAAGAGTAGCAAATACAACATTGCCAAAATAACGTTCCTTGCCTACAATTTGCTTCAACACTCCTTTTCCATCATTAGCAAAAGCACAATTATTTAACTTAATTTATTTAACAGACTCACAATTAGATTACTATACTTAACGCATTCTTAACAATTATGTTTAAATTAGCTTTCAATTGGCTCTATTTTAACAAACAGAACCGAGCACTAACTTTTCAATTTTGAACTAACTACTTAAAACCATTTCATGATGAAAAAACCCATTAAAAAATTTAATGATTCTAGGGTATTTCACCTTATTGTCATGTTTTTATTATTTCTTGGGACCCAATCTTTTTACTCCCAAATGACCGTATCAGGGTCTATTTCTGATGTTGATGGCCCTTTACCTGGAGCCAGTGTTGTAGTGAAGGGTACCACTGTTGGTAGTGTTTCCGACTTTGATGGAAATTACACCATAGAAGTTCCTTCAGGAGCCACAACCCTTGTATTTTCTTATGTTGGTTATTCCAAACAGGAAATTGACATTAACAATAGAACAACCATAAATGTCACCTTAACAGAAGACGCACAGGCCTTATCTGAAGTTGTTGTGGTTGGATACGGTACCCAAAGAAAAGCTGATCTTACGGGTGCTGTTGGATCTATTGCTTCTTCTGAAATAGTATCCAAACCCATTACCAGTCCGGATCAAGTACTGGCAGGAACCATTTCTGGTGTCAATATTTCCAACAGGAGTGGGGACCCTGGAGCCCCAATAAATGTAAGGATTAGGGGTATAGGCACCCCTGGGGTCAATGATCCGCTTTGGGTTATAGACGGTGTTCCTTTGGTTCAGACCACCAATATTACTGTAAACACCAACTCCACAACCGATTCCAATCCACTTTCTGGTCTTAACCCGAACGACATAGAATCCATAGATGTTCTTAAAGACGCAGCTTCTGCTGCCATATATGGAGCAAGAGCTGCAAATGGGGTAATCATCGTTACCACAAAAAGAGGAAAGTCTGGTGAAGCAAAAGTGAACTATGACGGATATGTTGGTGCCAGTTCGGTAAGAGATCAAATAGACGTCCTAAATGTGGAACAATACATAGACATACAGGGGCAATTGGGCAGGGACGTATCCCAATTTAGCGGACAGCCTTTTGTAGACTGGCAAGACGCCGTGTTTAGGACCGGCCAAATGCAAAATCACAATCTAACGGTAAGTGGCGGCAATGAAAAAGCCAATTATTTTATCTCAGGTGGTTATTTGTCACAAGAAGGAAACGAGCCCTCACAGGACTTTGAAAGGTATTCCTTAAAAGCAAATTCTGATATAAAAGCAGGTAAATACCTGCGTTTTGGACAATCTCTTTTAATAAGTTCAACAGACAGGACCACTCAATCTGAGGGAGCTATCCTTGCCGGTTACAATTCTTCTCTCAACGCCCCTTACTATAAAATATATGGAGACGGACCATTTGGTTACAACCTAGAAAACCCGGACACCAGAGGCGATGGTACTGGGAATAATTATATTTTCAGAAACGACCCAAGAGTAAATTCAACCACCGTACAAACCCGAAAAGTGCTTGGTAATTTCTATGGTGAAGCGTCTATTTTAGAAGGGCTTAAATTCCGAACCTCTATAGGAGTAGATTATAATGTAGGGAAAGGTGATTTTTTCCAAGGGGAGACAACTTTTGACGGAACTTCAACCAGACAGTCACTATTGGTACAATCCAGACCAGTAGAGTTGACCATAACAACAGCCGCAACCTTGGCATATGACACTACCTTTGGAGGCGGCGATCACAATTTAAGCGCTTTAATGGGATTTGAACAGACTAAATTTAGGTTCGACAAGGTGAGAATTCAGGGTAGAAATTTGGTGAACAACAATTTTGCTTCCAGTGGTAATTCTGTTGCCGCCGCAAACGAAGCAGATCTTTGGACACTGCAGGGTTGGTTAGGCAGGCTTACCTATAATTATCAAGGAAAATACTTGGCTACCTTTAATGTAAGAAGGGATGCCACTTCAAGGTTTTCAGATGCCAACAGGGATGATATATTTCCATCGGCCTCCTTGGGATGGAGAATCTCTAAAGAAGATTTCTTTCCAGAAGGTGATTTCGTAGACGATATTAAAATACGAGCTGGTTACGGTGAATCAGGAAATCAATTTACAGGTTTAAACTTTGCATACCTGAGTGCCTTGAACACTAATATATACTATGTTATAGGTGACGGCCAAGTTGTGACCAATGCCCCGGCACCGGTGAATTTTGCCAACGCAGATTTAAAATGGGAAACCAGTAAGCAATTGGACATTGGTTTGGATGCCAGTTTTCTTAAAGGAAAGTTGACTGGAACGTTTGACTATTACCACAAAACTACGGATGATGTACTACTAGGATTACCGGTACCTTATGTTTCCGGCTACTTTTTGCCGGCGGACGCAAACATTGGACAAATCAAGAATTCTGGTATAGAATTAGCTATTGGCTATAACAATTCTATAGGTGATTTTAATTATAGCGTAAGCGGAAATTTAACAACCGTCAAGAATGAAGTTACAGATTTGGGGCAAATACCACAGATTATAACAGGTATTGGAGGTGCGCAGACCCATAGAACCGTTGTAGGGGAAAGCTTGGGACATTTTTATGGTTATAAAACAGATGGTATTTACCAAAACCAAGCCGAAGTGGACGCCGCATTGCCCGATGCTTTTTCATCTGGGGTGGCTCCAGGTGATATACGATTTGTAGATGTTAATGGCGACGGAAAAGTGGATGCGGATGATAGGACCATATTGGGCGATCCATTTCCAGGTTTCTTCTATGGCTTTAATCTACAGGGCGAATACAGAGGACTTGATCTTTCTATCAACCTAAGGGGCGTAGGTGACAAGCAAGTATACAATTCTGCTAGAATTGCTTTAGAAGGAATGACAGGTTCCAACAATTTTAGCACTGACGTATTAAACCGCTGGACAGGAGAAGGCACAAGCAACAGTATTCCAAGATTAACCAGGGAAGACCCCAATGGCAATACCCGTTATTCAGATCGCTGGATAGAGGATTCAGGATATCTAAGAATTCAGAATATTCAAATTGGCTATAGCTTGGAAGAAGAGCAATTAAAAACTTGGACCGGTAATTTTGTTTCAAGAATGCGATTTTACCTAGGGGTACAAAATTTAGCAACCTTCACCAAATATTCTGGTTTTGACCCAGAAGTTACAAGAGCTCAAAGTTTCCAGAAAGGCGACTTCACTTTGGCAAGTGGACAAGATGGCGGACCATCTCCATTACCAAGAATAGTGCAACTGGGGTGGTCTGTGACATTTAATTAATACTAAGATATAAACTCTACTAACTAAGATGATTATGAAAAAGATTAATATACTTTTTTTAACGATATGTATTCTAGGCATTGTCTCTTGTAAAAATGAATTGGATTTACAACCTCTAGATAGAATCACTACCGATACATTCTATAAGACTAGAAGTGATTTTGACGGAGCCATTTTTGCCTCCTATTCCTCTATCCAAGATTTTTGGGGAACAAGTACAGAAACCTTGTCTGAAAGAGGGGAATTTTGGAAAATTAGCATGGTAATCACTGATGACGTAGCTGCCGATAATATACAGGCCGATGGCATTTCACAAGACATTGACAATTTACAAATAAGATCAAGCGATGTCCCATACGCAGCCATTTACACCCAGATTTATGAAGGTATACTGCGGGCAAACCTGGTATTGGACAATTTGGAAGGTGACACAGAATTAACAGCAGAGGATAAAACGGTATTGGATGCAGAAGCAAAATTTTTAAGAGCTTGGTTTCATTTTCAGGCCTTAAAACTTTTCGGCACTCCGCCGCTAGTTACCGAGGTATTAAAAGACATCAACAATTTAGCACAACCCAATGCTACCCAAGATGCTCTGTTTACAGCCATTCTAAGCGACCTCACAACGGCCGCAGCGGGTCTGCCCGAAGAATGGGATAGTGGTAACACCGGCAGGGCCACATCATGGGCTGCCAAATCGTATATTGGAAAGGTCAATGTCTGGAAAAAAGATTGGCCGGCAGCGATTTCCGCTTTTGAAGAAGTAGTTACCGATGGCCCTTACATGTTAATGCCTGAGTATGCAAGTAATTTTAACTATGACGAGGAAAATAATGCCGAATCTATTTTCGAAATACAATTTGGAGGACCTTTTTCTGATGACAATATTTGGGTTTTTGACGACACCCATTCCGAAAACTTTAAAGCTTCCCAAGGAATAGCAAGAGGCAATTATTGGGAACCGGGAAATGGTGCTCCAGGAGGGAAAAATGGGCAATGGATCCCTACACAAGACCTGGTTGATGCCTTTGAACCAGGAGATGTACGAGCAGATTTCACCTATTATGAGGATGGAGACACTTATTATGTTTGGGCCAATGGCACCACCCAATCATTACCCTATGACCCCGCCTGGTCCTCCAATGGAATGTCGTTAAAGAAATATGGCGGTGAGCACAATGCCGTTGGCGGAAACCACTCCCCCAATGAACAAGCGGACTTTAACAATGAGCGATGGTTCCGATTTGCCGAACTAAAATTATTATATGCCGAAGCCTTAATTGAAGGCGGAGGTGACCTTGATATTGCCAAAGATCAAATTGACGATATTCGCGAACGTGCAAATCTACTTCCACTACCATTGGGCGCCGATCTAAAAGAAGCTATGATGCAAGAAAAAAGAGTTGAACTAGCCCTTGAGCCCCACAGGTGGTTTGATATCACCAGATGGGGGATTGGTGCTGATATTTTTGGCAGTGCTTGGGACGACAAATACAATGTATTTCCCTTTCCGCTGTCCGAAATTGATCGATCTGACGGTGTATTGACACAGAATACAGGATATTAAAAAAGCTAGTGTTAATACAGAACCAAAAACTCCTATAATTTGAAATAATTAATCAATTATGAAAATCCAATCTATCATTAATTAGATTGGATTTTTTATTTTTATAGTTCACCATTTTTTTGTCCATGCAAGGATTCAAAGCATTAATACCTCCGTTTGTTTTTTTGATTTTAAGCTTACCCTTCATTGGCTGTAAAAAATCAAATAACACTTTATTTCAGGAAATGACAGCTGATTACACCGGTATTGACTTTGTAAACAAAATAGTTCAAAATGATAGTTTCAACATTCTGCAATTTGAATATATGTACAACGGTGCCGGGGTAGCAATTTCCGACTTCGATCTAGACGGCCTCCAAGACATCTATTTTACAGGAAATATGACCAGTAGTCGGCTCTATCGGAATCTGGGCAATTTTAAATTTCAAGATATTACCAAATCAGCTAAAGTTGGTTCTACAGATTGGTGCAATGGTGTTTCTGTAGTAGATATTAATCAAGATGGATATCCGGATATCTACATATCCAAAGCAGGACCACGGAATGCCACGAACAAAGCCCTAACAAACCTTCTCTATATAAACAATGGCGTAAAAGACGGTTCATTGTCCTTTACAGAAGAGGCTATAAAGTGGGGGCTTGCGGACACAAGTTATTCCGTCCAAGCTGCCTTCTTGGATTATGACGGTGACGGTGACCTAGACATGTATCTCCTTAATAATGCCCTGGTAAACTACAATAGAAATACGGCACGCCCTAAAAACCAGTTGGGAAGCGCCCCCTCTATGGACAAATTGTTTCGCAACAATGGCGACAAAACTTTTACCGAAGTTTCCAAAGCTGCGGGGATAGTCTTTGAAGGTTTCGGGCTTGGTGTACAAGTTTGTGATTTAAATACAGACGGATGGCCCGATATATATGTTTCAAATGATTTTTTGACCGAAGATATACTCTATATCAACCAAAAGGACGGCACCTTTAAAAACCAGATCGGAGATTATATGCAGCACCTAACCTTTAACGGTATGGGCAACGATATAGCAGACCTCAACAATGACGGACTAATGGATGTAATGGTACTGGACATGCTCCCCCCAGATAATAAAAGATGGAAACTGACCATGGTAGGAAATAATTACGATCAATTTCAAAACACCCTAGACCATGGATACCTACCCCAATACATCCGAAACACCCTGCAGTTTAACAACGGTAATGGAACCTTTAGTGAAATAGGCCAAATGACTGGTGTTTCGGCAACAGAATGGAGCTGGAGTCCGCTCTTGGCAGACTTTGACCAAGACGGCAGTAAAGATATTTTCATAACAAATGGTTACGGACAGGACATCACCAATCTGGATTTCATGGTTTATGGCAGTCAAGAACTTGCTATGGGCACTAAAGAAGCTAACCAAAAAAAGAGGCTGGAAAAACTTAATACTCTTTCCGGTATAAAACTGCACAACTTTATGTTCAGAAACCACGGCAACCTGGAATTTAAAGACATTAGTGTAGAAGCCGGTTTCTCCAAGCCAACCTATTCCAATGGTGCTGCCTATGCCGACCTGGACAACGACGGCGACTTG